>JBIPMC010000078.1:0-7509 GCA_044369345.1 Terrimicrobiaceae bacterium | reverse complement strand
GAGCCACCCCGAAACCGGCGTGAACGAAGGTAAAAACCGCCCTCATCACCTCCAAACACGGAATTCAAGCAACTCGATACCATAAAAAAGAGCCCCACCCGGTCATGACAACGCACTTCAAAAAAATCGTAACCCAAGATTTGGAATCGGCGGTTTCTTAAAGCCAACAGGCTGCTAGGCGCCATCGCGAGAGGTCTCTTCATTCCAGGAACGGTGCAGTCTCTGGAACAAGATTAGGCCGCTTTTTCCAAGAGGAAGCGGGCGATGGCGCGGGAGGCGGAGGGTTTTTGGAGTTGGAGGAGGTTCCGGCGCCAGGCGCGCCAGAGGGCTCCGTCGTTGGCGATCGCGCCTTTGACGATATCGACCACATGCTCAGCGCGGCCGGCGGCGAGGGCGCCGATGGCGGTTTGTTGGATAAGGGAGATATTGCCTTCTTCCTGACCGGGGACGATGTGGTTCACGACGAAAGGAATTTGGGCGGCGATGGCTTCTTGAACGGTCGCGCCGCCGGCTTTGCCGATAAAAATGTGGTGCGAGCCCATGAGCGACGGCATCTGGTCGGTCCAGCCGAGGAGTTCGCCATTTCGGGGCAGTCCGGCGCGGGAGATGGAGGCGCGGGCGTCTTCGCGGCGACCGGTGACAACCGTGGTGTGGAGGTTGTCGATTTCGGCGAGCATTTGGAGGGTATGGATCGCGCGTTCATGTGGGCCGCCGGGGAAGAAAATGACTCGCCACTGGCCATCGCCGGGTGGTGGGGCGGGGAGGAAATCGTCGAACTCAAGCCCCACGGGAAAACCGAGCGTGTGGATTCGCCCGTGGTTCACGCCATCGCGACGGAGGACTTGGGCGGTGGGCTCATCGGCCACAATCGCGCCGTCGCACGGGTAGCGATACCAAGTCTGGTTGATCATCGTAGAGTCGGTGATAACCGTGTAAAAAGGCTTCCGCATCGCAGGATCGGCCTTTTGGATTTTTTCGATCACATAGCCGAATATGGGATAGGTTGAAGCGACAAGGTCGGGCTGAAATTCGCGCAGGAGGCCGTGCACCGCGTCGATGAGTTGCTTCAGCAGCGGAGACATCCCTTCGATGACCTTAGGGCTGCTGAGCATCGCGAAGACGGTTTTCCAGAGTCGGGGGTAGTTGTTGATCGCTGCCGAGTATCCCCGCTGGATAAGGCGGTTTATCACTGGGTTCGTGCGTGTGTAGGGATCGACAACCAGTGTTTCAACTCTGCGGGGGGATTCAAGGGCGAGCGCGTTTTTGATATTCCGTGCGGCGGTGTTGTGGCCCTCGCCCATGCTGGCGGTAAGGATGAGGATGCGGACTGGACGATGGCTGCTGGCGCTCACGATTCAGGGGGATGCTTGCAAAATTCGTCGGCGAATCAAGCCTGCCCGGAAGTGCGCTCTGGGCGGGAGCGCACGGTCCCGTCGAGGAATTTGGTTGCCAGAAAATCGGCAGCGAGGGCGTCGGCGGAGTGGCGCAGGATGCGGCCCTGCGAATCCATTGTGATTGTGTAGCCCCGGGCGAGGGCGGCGTTGGGATTCAAGGCTTCGAGCAGCGAGGAGCGCGCGGCCAGGGCGTTTTGAAATTCGCGCACACGGGATTGTGCAAGGCGATCGAGGAGCGAGCGGTCTGCAGAAAGTTGGCGGAGGAGCTCAGTGATTTTCCGCTCCGGATTATGGGAGGCAAGAACATGGGTGTGGCGCTCGAGAGTGAGGCGGAAATTTTGGATGGCGCTAGGAACGGCCGAGACGAGGTCGTCGGAAAGGCGGTCGAGGGTTTGGCGGGCTTCGCGAAGCCGACGGGGCGGTTCGAGAAAAAGGGCCGTTCGCGCGAGGGCGGTAAGTTGGTTTTTTAGGGAATCCAAGCGCGCATGGGCCGGTCGGCGCAGGCGGGCGGTGAGGTGGGCAAGTTGTTCGAGGATTTCTGCGGAATCGGAAGAGAGGATTTCAGCGGCGGCGCTCGGGGTGGGGGCGCGGAAATCGGCGGCGAAGTCGGCGATGGTGAAATCGATTTCGTGGCCCACGGCACTTACCACGGGGATCGGGGAGGCGGCGATGGCGCGGGCGACGATTTCCTCGTTAAATTCCCAGAGGTCTTCCAAGCTGCCGCCTCCGCGTGTGACAACAACCACATCCGGTGGCTCGATGCCGAGAGTGTCGTGGTTTCCGAGGAGTTTGACGGCTTCGGCGATTTCGGCGGCGGCTCCACGGCCTTGGACGCGAACGGGAAAAACCAAAACCTCAATCCCACGCTGGCGGCGGTGCAGGACCTGGAGAAAATCACGGATCGCCGCGCCTGTGGGGGATGTGACCACAGCGATTCGGCGGGGGAACTTGGGGAGCGGGCGCTTGCGTGAGGATTCGAAGAGGCCCTCGGCGGCGAGGCGGCGCTTGAGTTCCTCGAACTTCGCCTGTAGCGCGCCGAGTCCGCGCTCTTGGACGCGGCGGATGATGAGTTGGTAATTTCCTCGGGGCTCGTAAACTGTAAGTTCCCCGAAAACCTGAACCTGCGCGCCGTCGTTGAAATTCATCCCGCGAAGTTGGGCGGTCTGGCCCGCAAACATGACGCAGGCGAGCTGCGAGGCGGCGTCCTTAAGCGTGAAATAAAGATGGCCCGAGTTTTGGCGGCGAAGGTTCGAGATTTCGCCCTCCACCCAAACTTCGCCGACACCATCCTCGAGCAGATCCCGGATTTTTTTGGTGAGGGCCGAGACGGCGAGAACTGCGGGCTGGGAAGGCTTCGGCGGAGGATCGTATTTTTTTTTCGGAGCGCCGGATAGAAGATTAAAGTCGAGTTGCATCGGGTCAGTGGGATTGGAGGGTGGAGAGAATTTTCTCCGCCAGAGCCAAGCTGATTCCCTGAACCTCGGCGAGTTCCGAAGCGGGGAGGGCTTTGATCCGCTCCACTGAGCCGAAGCGCTCGAGCAGAGCGCGTTTGCGAGCCGAGCCCATGCCGGGGACGGCGTCGAGGAGGCTTTCGCGGACGCGTTTTTTTAACAGCAGACTGTGGTAACCGTTGGCCGTGCGGTGGGCCTCGTCGCGGATGCGCTGGAGAAGCCGCAAAGCGCCGCTGTCCTCAGGAAGCCGCATGGGAAGGGGGTGTCCTGGGCGGTGGATCTCCTCGAATTCCTTGGCGAGTCCAATGATCGGCAGGTGAGAGAGTTTGAGTCGCTCGAGTTCCTTGCGTGCGCTGGAGAGTTGCCCGCGCCCGCCATCGACAATGACGAGATCGGGCAAAACGGTTTCCTGCTCGCGCAGGACGCGGCCGTAGCGCCGCCGCACGACCTCGGCCATGCTGGCAAAGTCGTCCTGATGTTCGGTGCCCTTGATGCGGTAGGTGCGGTAATTCGAGCGGTCGGGCACGCCGTTTCGGAACCGCACCATCGAGGCGACGATGTGTGTGGAGGAAATATTCGAGATGTCGAAGCACTCCATAATCTCTGGCGGCTTCTGGAGTTGCAGCGCATCGCGGAGCGCGGCGAGGTCAGCCGTGGGGTCAATCGTGGTGGGGAGAGATTTTCGGGTGAAGCGCACCACCGGGCGGGTGGTGGTTTTCAAGTCCTCGAGGAGATTTCGGAGTTGAACGGCTTTTTCGAATTCCATCCGCTCGGCGGCGGCTTTCATTTCCGACTCAATTTGCCCGAGGAATTCCCGGCTTTGGCCGTCGAGGAACGCGCAGGCCTCCTCCACGCGGGCCAGGTAGCCTGCCCGGTCGATCCTGCCAATGCAGGGGGCGCTGCAATTTTTGATCACATGGTCGAGGCAGTGTTTATAGTCCCTTTCATCCGGTTCGACGGGACGGCAGGAGCGCAGGCCGAATTTGCGTTTCACGGCCTCCAGCGTGGCGCGGAGCGCGCCGGCATGGGCAAACGGCCCGAAATACCTCGCGCCATCATCTTTTTTTAGGCGAGTGAGCGAGAAACGGGGGAGGGGGTCGGAGAGATTCACGCGCACCATCAGGAAGCGTTTGTCGTCGCGGAAGCTGACATTGTATTTCGGGCGGAATTCCTTGATGAGGCGGCCCTCGAAGAGTACCGCCTCGGCATCGCTGCGGACGATGTGGTATTCGAGGTTCCACACGCTATCGATGAGCGCGCGGGTTTTGAGATCAGCAGAAAATTTGCGCGACGGCATAAAATAGCTTCCCACGCGGCGGCGGAGGTCGCGGGCCTTGCCGACATAGATCACATGGTCGAGACGGTCACGCATCACATACACGCCTGGCTTGTGGGGCATGTCGCGGAGGATTTTCGAAAAATCCGCGCGAGTTTTTGGCGAGCGCATGTGCCTTGAAGACTACTCCAAGACGAGGTAGCGCACGATGCCCTGGCTCCAGATTCGGAGGAGAAGTCGGCGTCCGGCGGAGGCTTGGGCGAGATCGAAAACCTCGTGCGCACTTTGCACGGGACGGCGGTTGATTTCAAAAATCACATCGCCGGACCGGAGACCCGTGCGGGCCGCTGGGGAAGCGGGTTCGATCCCTGCGATTACTGGCCCGGGGAGATTTGACGGAATGCCAAGGCGCTGTCGAAGTCGCGCATCGAGGTCCTGCAATTGCAAGCCTGCGAGCGGGGTGAGTCGGAGCGCACCGGATTGCGGGGAGTTTTTGGCGGCGGTGAGCGATCCGACCCGGACCTTGATTTTCATTTGTTGGCGGTCCCTCATGACTGTGGCCGTTGTTGCGCTTCCAGGGGGCATTTTGGAAACCTTCAGGCGCAACTCTGCGCTGTCGCTCACTTTTTTGTCATCCAATTCGACAATCACATCGCCGGGTTTGATTCCTGCCTCATCGGCGGGCGAGCCGGTTGAGACTTCGCCGACCAGCGCGCCGGATTTATCCTTCAAGCCAAACGCCTCGGCTAATTCCTCCGTGACCGGTTGGATGGTAATGCCGAGATGGCCGCGCTCCACGCGACCGTTGGCAACCAACGAGCCCATGACATGCTTTGCGAGGTTGATCGGCACGGAAAATCCCACGCCCTGATTGCCGCCGCTGCGGCTGAGGATCGATTGATTGATGCCGATCAACCGGCCCTTCGCATCGACCAGCGCGCCGCCCGAGTTGCCGGGGTTGATCGAGGCATCGGTCTGGATGAAATCCTCGTAATCCACGATTCCCATGCCGCGCCGACCCTTCGCGCTGACGATGCCCATCGTTACGGTCTGGCCGATGCCGAAGGGATTGCCGATCGCAAGCGCCACATCGCCAACCTCGACGAGGTCGCTGTCTGCGAGGGTGATGGCCGGAGCATTTTTCATTTCGATTTTGATGACTGCGATGTCGGTCTGCGGATCTGTGCCAACAAGTCGCGCCTCATGGGGTGTTTCATTTTCGTGGAGGGCGACGAGAATTTTTTCCGCGCCTTCGATGACATGGTGGTTGGTAAGGATGAACCCATCCTTGGAGACGATCACGCCCGAGCCGAGGGATTGCTGGAGGCGCTGTTGGGGGATTTGGTCGTTTGGTATTCCAAAAAACGGAGCCAGCGGATTTTGGTAAAGATTCGCATCCGACGGAGCACTGCGCGAGACTTTGCTGGAGTAGATGTTGACCACGGACGGGGCGACTTGTCGGATGACAGGGGCAAAAGTGGCGCCGGCACGCTCGTCTTTCGAAAGCGGTGTCGAGTCGATCTGCCAATCCGGTGTCGATGCCGCCCAGCCGAGAAATGCTCCTGCAGACAATGCGGACGCGCCCAGGAAGCCGAAGATGGTTTTTCGGTGTTTCATGGAATGAAAAAGTTCCGGTATATAAACCCGCTACTTCGTCATTTCCACCCAGGACTCGATATTTCCGAAAAGGCGCGGTCCTTTTTTGACGATGGCTTCCGAGCCATTGCCGTTCTCGAAGCGCAGGGAGCGAAGACTGAAATCGCCCTGCTCGTGATTGAAGGTTTTTCCGTCGTCCTCGTAGAGTTCAAACGAGCCGGGTTCCTTGCCGTAGTGTCGCACCTCAAGAGAGTGGTCTACGGCCTCGCGGGTGTTGTTGATGGCTTTCGAGAGCATGGGAATCAGCGCGCCCTCCTTTACGAAGAGCGGCATCCTTGCGGGGGTCGAGACTTCGATGGTTTCGCCGTTGCCAGCGAAGTTGCCGGTGTGGAAATCATACCAATTGCCCTTGGGTAGCTTCACGCGGCGGCTTTTGGTTTTTTCACCATAATAAGGCGCGACCAAAATCGACGGCCCGAACATGAACTGGTCGTTTTCTTCGAAGATGAAAATGTCACCGTCCGCGTAGGGATTCGTGACATCGTCGAGTTCGGCCGATTGGACCTCGAGCACTTCCATCGGGGACTCGTCCTCAAGAATCATGGCGCGGATCGGGGGGATGCCCTTGCGGTTGTAATCGGCAAAGGCCGTGTAGATGTATGGCAGCAAGCGCATGCGCAGCTGAATGACTTCGCGGACTTGGTCGGCGACCTCGGGGAAATCCCACGGCTTCGTGGCCGAGGCCCAAGCGTTGAGCATCGCCACTGGCGAGAAGCAGACGGTCTGAAGCCGCGCGAGCCATTCCCTGGCCGTGGAGGCTTGGCGGACTTCCGGAGTCCAAAGGATGCCGCCGAGCGAGGCGGCGGAGAGACCCGTGATGTATTCAGCGTGGTCGTAGGAATCGCTGTAGAGAATGAACGGCATGCCGGATGCGCCGCCGTTGCTGGAGCGGACGAGCGACCAGGTGCGCTCGTTGGCGGGGCGGTAGAGTTCGTTCAGCAGCATCCGCTGGACGATCACGCCGTAGGCTTGGCGCATCGACTCGGCTGATGTGCCCGAAGGGAAAAGAGCGTGCTCGGGCCAGAGCCACTGGTCGTAGCCATCCACCTCATCGATTTTGTAGCCGCTCACGCCGATCGAGACATGATCCTCGCGATGTTGCTTGCAGAGAATTTCCCGCGCCTCGGGCAACATGAAATCCGGAACGATGCCGAGCCAGACCATGTGCGAGCCGGAGAGTGGGTAGAGTTGGTCGTAGATTTTGGCTTCGGGTGAGACATAAGGGTTTTCCCAAAGGTTCAGATGGATGCCACGAGCGAGCATTTTTTTCGAGAACTCTGCGGCATCGGGGAAACGGTGTTTCTGCCACTCGAAGGTGCAGGGATACGAGCGAGTCATCCAGCCGGGTTCGAGACCGAGGACATCCAGCGGCATGTCCTGCTTGGCGAAATCATCGACCTCGCGCTCGGATTGCACGGCATCGTAATCCGCCGGCACGCGGTGCCAGAATCCAAGGCCCCAAAGCGGGGGCATGGCGCCTCCGCCGCAGTAGAGATTGTAGCGCGACACGACATCTTGGAGGCTTTCGCCTGAGAATATGATCAGCTCGAGACCTTGCGCGCGGAGGTTCGCCTCGACGGCGTCGGCGGGAGGTTGCGCAAGCCATGGCCCAGGGGCTGGCTCTTGCGGCGGCGGGTTGCGGTCAACTGGCACGGGACTGCTTTTCGAGTCTTTGCGGTTGCCGACCTGCGCGTGGACTTTGATGAAGCGGGCCGTGTTGAAAAACACGCCG
>JBIPMC010000077.1:0-7529 GCA_044369345.1 Terrimicrobiaceae bacterium | reverse complement strand
CTCCACATCCTCGGAGCCACCCCGAAACCGGCGTGAACGAAGGTAAAAACCGCCCTCATCACCTCCAAACACAGAATTCAAGCAACTCGATACCATAAAAAGAGCCCCACCCGGTCATGACAACGCACTTCAAAAAAATCGTAACCCGAGATTTGGAATCGGCGGTTTCTTAAAGCCGACAGGCTGCTAGGCGGCGCTGACAAGCAGCGCCCTCCTTGCTTAAAACGGAATATCGTCGTCGGGCTCGCTGGAGGGGGCAGGGCGTGATGCGGGCGGAGCGGTTCGCCGGGGTGCGGAGGCCTCGTGGCTTTCATGATCACCACCGGAGGCGGGACGGCCGCCGCCTTCGATGCGGCTTCCGAGGAGTTGGATGTTCTCGCCCACGACTTTCATGCGGCTGCGCTTTTGGCCACTGGTTTTGTCTTCCCAGGTATCCATGCGAAGGCGGCCTTCGACATAGATTGGGCGGCCTTTTTTGGCGTATTCGCCGGCGATTTCGGCAAGGCGGCCCCAGAGCTCGACATCGACGAAGGTGGTTTCCTCACGCTTCTCGCCGTTGTCGAGGGTGTAGTTGCGGTTAATGGCTAGGCCGATGTCGGTCACGGCGCTGCCTTTCGAGGTGAATTTTACTTCGGGGTCGCGGGTGACATTTCCGATGAGGATGACTTTATTGACATTGGCCATGAAGAGGCCTCCTTGGAGAGGTTAGGCCGCGACGGCCTCGGCGGCCTTTTTCGCGGGGAGTTTCAGGTAATTTTGGAGAACGACCTCGTTGTCGAGGGCGAGCTTCGCGCGGATGGCGTCGATCGTCGCCGGTTGGGCGCTGAAGACAACATTGATGAAGTAGGCGCTCTTGAGGTGGCGGGTCTCGTAGGCGAGATCACGCTTCTCGAGGCGCTGGATTTGCTCGATGGCGGCTCCGATGGCCTTGATGGTTTTTTCGAGGCGCTCGATGGTTTCTTTGACGGTTTCTTCTTTTCCACGCGTGTTGAGCGCGAGGAGGGCTTCGTATCGGTTCATGGTTCCTGGTTTCTTTGGTTGAATTGATTCATGGCTGAGTCCATACCGTGGGCGTTCGCGTATTCGAACGCATCGGAGGCGCGGGAGACAGATTCCGCAACGGCGGGCATCTCATCGGGCTCAAATTGCCCGAGGACATAGTCGTGGAGGGCAGTGTCGCCTGGGCGGCCGATCCCGACGCGGAGGCGTGGGACGTTCTCGGTGCCGAGGTGGACAAGAACGGAGTCGAGGCCATTGTGGCCGCCAGCGGTTCCCGATTTGCGGAGTCGAATCATCCCGAGCGGGAGCGAGGTGTCATCAAGGATAACCATCACCTGCTCGCCGGGGATTTTGTAATACTTGGCGAAATCGCCGACGGCTTCACCGCTGAGATTCATGAAGGTTTGAGGCTTCATGAGCGTGCGGCCACCGACCTTCGCGGTTTCGGAATTCCACTGGGACTCGAAGGAAAATTGCGCGAGCGAACGGCGCGCCAACTCGTCGGCAACAAGAAAACCGATATTGTGGCGCGTGTTCCGGTATTGCGGGCCGGGATTGCCAAGGCATGCCACGAGCCGGAATGCGGCAGGATTCTCCACGGGGCAGGGAGTTATTTCTTCTCCTCGGAGCCTTCGGCCTTCTTCTCTTTGATGACCTCGGGCGAGTTAGCTTCGGCACCTGCAGTGGTGGCTGAGGGCTCTGCGGCGACTGAAGATTCAGCCACTATGAAGACGGTCAAATCCTCGTTGTCCTCGACGGTGACGCCGGCGGGGAGCTTGACATCGCGGACATGAATGGACTCGCCGATCTTGAGCGCTGAAACATCCACGGTGATGACCTCCGGGAGGTTTTGTGGAAGACAGCGGACGGCCAGCGAGCGAATGCTCTGCTCGAGCAGGCCACCGAAATTTTTGACGCCATCAGCCTCACCAACAGCCTCCACAGTGACGCTGGCGGAGATTTCATCGGTCATCGAGACGGCTTGGAAATCGACATGCAGGATATTGCGGCCGACGGGGTGGTGTTGAACTTCTTGGATAAGGGAAAGCTGGCTGTTTTTCTTGGCGCCGTCTTGAATTTCGAGTTCGACGAGGATGTTTTCGCCGACGGCGTGGGAGAGGAGCGCTTCAAGATCGCGGTGGGAGACTTCGAGATTCGCTGGGGTGGTCTTTTTGCCGTAGATAACGGCTGGAACGGACCCACGGGCGCGGACACTTTTGACGGAATTGCGACCGCTTTCGATGCGGGGACGGGCGGAGAGTTTAACTTGCTTGGCCATAATGTAGATTACTTGGATTTTTTGACTTCGAAGAGCGAACTGACGGACTCGTCGTCGTGAATGCGCCGGATGCCTTCGCCGAGCAGACCGGCTACGGAAAGTGCCGTGATTTTGCTGCCGGGCGCGAGGCGTGACGGGACGCTGTTCGTAGAAATCAACTCCTTGAGATCGGAGTCCTTCAAACGCTCTACCGCCAAATCTGTCAGCACCGAATGCGAAATGCCAGCATAAATATCGAGGGCGCCATGTTGCTTGAGCATGCGGGCCGCGCTGGTGATCGTGCCGGCGGTTTCGGTAAGGTCATCGACGATGAGGATGTTCTTGCCGGCAACATCGCCGATGATGTGCGAGGCCTCGGTCTCGGTGGCGCTCTTGCGTTGCTTCACAACGATGGCCATTCGGGTACCGAGGGCGGTCGCATAGGCGGAGGCCATCTTGACGCCGCCGACATCCGGGGAAACAACGATCAGGTTTTCGATGTTCAACTTGCGAATATATTCCACCATCACAGGCAGGGCATGAAGGTGATCCACAGGAATGTCGAAAAAGCCTTGCAACTGCTGCGCATGGAGATCCATCGTCAGGACACGGTTCACACCGGCGGCGACGAGGAGGTTTGCAACGAGTTTGGCGGTAATCGGCACACGGGGTTGGTCTTTTCGATCCTGCCGGGCGTAGCCAAAAAACGGAATCACAGTGGTGATCCTTGCGGCGCTAGCGCGGCGGGCGGCATCCACCATGATCAGCATTTCCATCAAATTGTGGTTCGATGGAGGGCAGGTTGGCTGAATGATAAAAACATCACGGCCGCGGATGTTGTCGTTGATTTTGACAAAACTTTCGCCGTCGGGGAAGGAACTGACCGTGGCGTCTCCAAGCGGAACTCCGAGGTATTCGCAGATTTCACGGGCCAGCGCCGGGTGGGCGTTGCCGGTGAAGATTTTCATCTCCAAGTTGTGAGCGGGTATCATGGGGTCGGGCAACGGGGCGGCGGTGGGTGTATCGTGTGGTTTCGGGGTTTAATTGGCGAGGGGGCGTGGCCTAGGGGGAGGTTCCAAGGGAATCGTCGGCTCGATGCGATTCTGAGCCAGGCGATAGAGATAGGCCTTCTCCATCGTGTCGCATTTTTTGGTTAGTGATTTGTCGAGCTGCTTCATCATTTTGAAGAGAGCGCGGTAGTATTCACGGTAGGCGGCGCGCTCGCCCTCGAAGGTGCTGGCTGACTCGGCCTGCTCACGAAGCGAGGAAATGGTGGCGTCCTTCTCGGCTTTGGTGCGAGCTTCGCGATAGGTGATTTTGAGTTTGCGGTCCTGCTCTTCATCGGAGGGAGCGATCAAGCCGGGTTCGCTCCCCAAAGTCTCGGCCGTCTGGCCAGGGATAATGGCGTTCGGATCGACATACTGGCTGTCGATCTCGGCGGGCTCGGGAATTTCACCCGTCAGCGTGAGGTCTTGCTCGATCAGCACATCTTGGGCTGCTTGGGCGGACTCTCCCGGAATTTTTAAAAACTCCTGATCACTGATCGCGAGGGATTCGGCGGCCGGAGTCGTAGCAGGCGAGGCTGCGGGAGAACGCGCCGGGGGCACCTCGGTCGCGACTGGTTGCAGCGCGGCGGGAGCGGAAGCGGGCTCTTGGGCAATGGCCGCAAGGGAGGGATAAGAGCAAATAAAAACGATAGTAATGAAGTGGCGCATTCCTTGGTGGCGCGAGCGGCGCGCTTGAAATACCAGCAATTTTGGGATGACTTGGCAAGCTGATGAATCCCTTGCAAGCCGAAGCACACTGCGGCCCGTTGGAAGCCGCGCGGGCGATGCGCCGACGGCCGGGGTTTTCGTTTCTCGACTCCTCGATGGAAAGGCGACAGGCCATTTCGATTCTCGCCTGCGAGCCAGATCTGGTGCTTCGCGGAAGGAATTGGGCGGCGCTCGAGGAGGAGTTGAAAAAAAGGGCGCGCGGCCTGACAGGCAGCGGTTATCCTGAAGGGGCAGCCATCGGGCATGTCGGCTACGACGGCGAATTTTGCTTCGCTTTTTACGAAGGGCTCCATGTTTTTCTCCACGCGGAAAATCGTTGGCTCAACCCACCCGAGAAATTCGACAATGTGCTACCGCCCGCTGAGCCCCTCCAAATCAACTTCCGCCCCCAGGTTGAGCGCGAGATTTTCATCGAAATGGTGCGCCGGGCGAAGGATTGGATCGCGGCGGGCGACATTTATCAAGTGTGCCTGAGCCATCCGTTTTTCGCGCCGCCAAGTGAGCGGGCGTGGGATTTACATGAGGCTTTGCGGCGATTCTCACCCGCGCCGTATTCGGCCTTCTTAGACAATGGCGACTCGCAAATTGTTTCCGCTTCGCCGGAGTGCTTTCTGAAAATGTCGGGCCGCCAGATCCTCACACGCCCTATCAAGGGCACACGACCGCGCAAGGCCGATCCGCACAGCGACCGAATCAGCTCCGAGGAATTGAAAGCCTCGCCCAAGGAGAGGGCGGAGCTCGTGATGATCACCGATCTGGAGCGCAACGATCTCGGGCAGGTCTGCGAATACCACAGCGTGTCGGTTCCCGAGCTTTTGCACCTCGAAGCCTACGAGCAGGTCTTTCATCTTGTTTCGACGGTCAAGGGACGGTTGTGCGAGGGCGTCTCTCATATCGAGGCGCTGCGGGCTTGCTTCCCCGGCGGCTCGATTTCCGGTGCGCCGAAAAAACGGGCTTTAGAAATCATCGCCGCGCTCGAACCCTTCCCGCGCGGCCTTTACACGGGAGCCATCGGGTATTTCGGATTCAACGGCGAGAGCCACTTTTCAATGGCGATCCGCACGGCGGTCTTTGAACCAGAGCGTGCGCATTTCCATGTCGGCGCAGGCATCGTTGCCGACTCCGACGAGGAAAGCGAATGGCGCGAGACCTGGCACAAAGCCGCAGGACTACTGAAGGCGGCGGGCGCGGATCAGGCTCGCTGAGCTGAAAGAAGCGCCGCGCCAAAAACTCCCGCGCTGTCGCCGAGGACCGGACACAGGATTTTGGTTTTCAGTTCGGAATTGAAAAGATGCCGCTGAATGGCCTCGCGGGTCGGAGCTTCAAAAAAAACCGGGAGGTTCCCCACCCCGCCTCCAACCACGATGGCATCCGGGTCGAGAATGTTGATTGCGGCGGCGATGGCTTGGCCGAATTTCTCACGAAGGCGGACGAGGGTTTGTCTAGCCACATCCTCCCCTTCGAGGGCGCGCTGATAAATGGCGGGCAGCCGCAAATTGGCACCCCCATTTTCGCGATGGAACCTCTCAAGCGAAGGCCCGGCGATGACGGTCTCCACGCACCCGCAGCGGCCGCAGTAGCAAGGCCTGTCCTCGCCAGGGATCGGGTTATGGCCCCACTCACCGGCAATGCCGTGGAGGCCGTTGAGTACCTTCCCCTCCACGCAAATTCCCCCGCCGACGCCAGTGCCGAGGATCAGACCAAGGAGCACTTTTTCTCCTCTCCCCGCTCCCCAAAGCGCCTCGGCAAGAGTGAAGCAATTCGCATCGTTCGCGATGTTGATTTCGCAACCCAACGCGGCGACAAGATCTTGGCGCAGTGGACGGCCATTCAGGCAAGTCGTGTTCGAGTTTTTGAGTTCTCCACTGCCGGGATCGACGGCGCCGGGCGTTGCGATCCCGATTCGCGCGGGTCGACGCCGACCGGACAATTCCTCGGCTTCGGCCACGAGCGAAGCGATTCGAGAAACGATGTGCTCGTAGCCGAGGTAGGCTTCTGTGCTGCAACGGCGACGAAAGATTGTCTCCGAAGGTTTCGAGGGATCGCACAAAGCGATCTCTATTTTTGTGCCACCCAGATCTATTCCCCAGAGCAGGGAATCCACGGTCACGCCGAGACGCGCATGGGCATGATCACATAGAGGAACGGAGTCTGGATCTTGATGACTCCGGGGCTCATTTCATCGATCAGCTCCAGGAAAATTTCTTCGTTCGGCAGATTGCGAAGCGGGTCCATGAGGAACTCGGGATTGAACGCGATCGAGATGTCGCGGCCCTTGTAGTTGATGGACATTGATTCCTTCGCCTCCCCGACCTCGGGCGTGTTCGCCGTGATATCGAGGTTGTTTTTGGTGAAATTCAAACGGACTGAGCTGGTCTTTTCGCTGCTGAGGATCGAGACGCGGCGCACGCAATTGTGAAGCGCCTCGCGCTCGAGCGTAATCCGCTCCTTGGCCTCGCCGGGGATGACTTGGCGGTAGTTCGGGTAGTTGCCGTCCACCAGCTTGGAAACAAGCTGAGCGCCGTTGAGCTCGAACGAGACGAGGTTTTCGGAACTCGAAATCACGACATCGCCATCCTCACCGAGCAGGCGTTGAAGCTCGGAGACGGCCTTAGTAGGCAGGATGAAATCGCGCTCGTCGCTCTTGGGGAATTCAATATCGCTGTCATAAAGAGCGAGTCGGCGCCCGTCCGTGGCAACCAGGGTGAGCTTGTTGTCCACAAAGGAAAACAAAATGCCATTGAGCACATAGCGGGCCTCGTCGCTAGAGATCGCGTAGGAGGTCTTGCGCAGGCCGTCCTTGAGTTCGGACTGGCGGATGGTGAGTGATTTCGGCTCTTCGAAGGCCGGGAAGGCTGGAAATTCCTCCTTCGGCAGGCCGAAGATTTTGAAAAAGCTTGCACCGCAGCGAATGGAGGCCGCGTTTTTGGAGTCCACATCGATGATGACCTCGGAGCTGGGCAACTCACGGATGATTGAGACCAGCTTGCGAGCCGGCAGCGTGGTGGAGCCGGGCTTTTCCACCCGGGCCTCGACGCGACAACGGATCGCTACCTGCAGGTCAGTGGTCGTGATCCACACTCCATTTTCATCCGCCTCGAGAAGGGCGTTGGTGAGAATCGGGAGAGTGGGGCGGTTGCTGACGACATTTTGAGTGCGCTGCAACCCTTCGAGGAGGGCTTCTTTGGTGACCGCGAGCTTCATGGGATATTGGTGGAGAATTAGGGAATCACTCGGGCAGTGTCAACCGCGACTCTGCCCGATTGTTTCCCCCGCTCAGCGATAGAGCGGGCCGAAATTTGCACAGGCGCGGAAGTCGGCTCCCTCGGCGTCGGCGGTTCCGAATGCAGTCCAAGCGGCCGGGCGGAAACGTTGCGAGCCGTCGAGGTTGTGCATGTAAACCGGGATGCGGAGGATACTGGCGAGCGAGATGAGGTCCGAGCCGATGTGGCCATAGCTCATCACGCAGTGGTTCGCGCCCCAGTTGTTCATCACCG
>JBIPMC010000075.1:0-7639 GCA_044369345.1 Terrimicrobiaceae bacterium | reverse complement strand
ATTCGATACCAAGCCTCGGTTCCCGCAAGTGTGATCACACCGAGCGCCAAAATGCCCAGCGCTGCCGCTCGCAAACCAGGTTCCACGGCCAGCGGAGTGGTTGGTTCCAGTGAGGATTTGGACGGCTGTCGGCGGGTCCGGTATTGCTGCCACAGATAGGCTACCACCCAGAGCGAACCAAGAGTGAATGCCAGCGTCGCGTAGCCCGCTGTGTCATGCCATTTGTCCACGGATTCCAAGCCCTGCGTGGACGCGACAATCGAGAGCGTCGTCGCCCGGAGGAAATTTCCGAACACGGCAAATCCCAGCGCTGAAAAAACAAGTATGGTGCGCGCAAAGACGCCAAACCGGAAAATCTCGCCGAAAAACAGCGACGCCATCAGCCCGCTTTGCAGGGAGCGCACACCGCTGCAGGCCTCCTCCACGCCAAGCAGGCCGGCGGGCAGCGCGATGAGATTGCCGCGCCGGACGGCCTCGTAGCCGCACCAATGCAAAACCTCGAGCGCGGCGATGGCGTTTTTTTCCATGAGAAATCCCATGAATGCCTCCTCGGCGTTGCGTGGCCATGGGACGGCGATCAGAAAAAACGCTGCCGGGAAAAAAAAATGCCGTAGCCACGGGCTCCCACCAAGCGCGTGGACGAGAATCAACGAGATCGCCACCGCACTGATTGCTCCGAACATTCCGGGAATGCGCCACTCGGGGTTTGCCTCGAAAAATGGCTGGATGCCCGTGAGAAAAAGGAGCGGTGGCATGGCGAGGAGGGCATTAGGCGTGAGGTTCGCCGGCGGAGCGGGGGCGGGCCGGTCGGCCCAGCGCTGCAGGAACAAAAACATGCACAGGATGGGAACGAGGAAGCCGTAGCTGTATTGGGGGTCGGCCTCCCAATCGGTCCAGAGCATTCGAACCGCCAACCACCACATGGCTGCGAGCCCGGCGGCCAGCGGCAGGAGGCCCTCGGGGGCCATGAAGCGCGCGGGGGTTTCGGATTTCACCGGCCTTTGCCGAAAAGCATTACATGAAGGGTTTTCAGGATCACGGTCGCGTCCAGCGCGAGCGAGAAGTGACGGATGTAGTAGAGATCATACATCAGCTTTTCCACAGTATCGTCGACGCTGGTGCCGTAGGGGTAGTTCACTTGGGCCCAGCCGGTGATGCCCGGCCGCACGAGGTGGCGGAAGTGATAATAGGGAATGGCTTTTTCATAACGCTCCACACATTTGATCCACTCCGCACGAGGCCCGATCAGGCTCATCTCGCCGCGCAGGACATTCCAGAGCTGTGGGAGTTCATCGAGCCGAGTGAGGCGCAGCCAGTGACCGAGTCGCGTCACGCGCGGGTCGCCTTCGACGGTGTAGAGGCCCTTGAATTCACTCCCAACTTCCATGGTGCGGAATTTGTAGAGCGTAAAGAGGGCGCCATGCTGGCCGACGCGAGTCTGGCTGAAGAAAACCGGGCCGCGCCGCTCGAGTTTGATCAGCAAAGCAACAATGGCCATGATTGGCGACATAACGAGCAGGGTCAGCAATGCCAGCACGATATCGAAAACGCGTTTCAGCGAGGCGAAGGCCGAATGCTGCACGAGTTGGAAACCCGAATCCAACGGCCAGCTACGGCTCAGCAGGTCGGGCGGCATTTTGTGCCAGAAGGTCTCGTAAAATGAATGCATCGTGTACACCGGCAGCTCCCGGAAATGCACCGCTACCAGCGCCTCGAGCACATCGTTTTCGAGGTAGTCCGTGTGGGTGGCAATAACGATACCCTCGTGCTCGAAATCGGAGTTCCCTTCGAGATCCTTGATGACCTCCGTGGCCAAGCCCTTGAAAATAGGACTTCCCGGTCCGGCGACATTCCTGCCGACCTCCGCATCGCCCGTGGCAAAGAAGTGAAGTTGTTCGCGGAGACCCTTCGAGGCGCAGGTTTTGCAAAATCTCTCGCCCGATTCTGCGTCGCTGATTACCAGCAGGCGGCGATGCGACCTCGCCATTCCCGGAGTCGAATAAAACAGCCGCCGTTGAAACAGCGAGATCAGCGTGAAGGCCAAGAATGAGCCCGAAAAAATCGCGCGGCTCGAAGCCACCGCGCCGCCGAAACTCGCCACCAGATAAACAGCAAACACCGAGACTAAAAACGCCGTGAAGCACGCGATGAGATGCTCGCTCGTGTAGCTCAGGGATTTCATTTCCGATCGCGGATCGTAGGCTCCGATTAGACTGAGCGTGAAAACCGAGATCACCATCGGCAGCACCACTTCCGCCCAGCCATAGCGGTTGAAATCCCCGGTAAACTCCGACAATCCGTAGTAGGTTCCCGCCCAAGCCGCGCAGTCGAGAAGCAGAAACAGCAACATGATCGAGCGCTCCCTCACCGAGCCCCGGGCAACCTTCAAGCCGGCGGGAAAAAGATCCGCTGGCCGGGAAGGGAGAATTTCAGGCGTGTGTTCCGTAACCTGCATGGGCTGGGGTGCTAATCAATTCACGAAGACCTCTGATGAAGCCATACATACATATCTGCCATACCCTCAGGGGCAATTTATTTTTCAATGCTGGCGAGTGAGGCTTCCCCAAGACACACCGCAAGCGGAGTGTTTTTTTGATTTCCCGACAGGTGAAATTTGCTGTTGGATGCAAAAAATCGCAGCCGCGATGGCCGCTCGCTCGTAAAAAACACGCCAAATCTCAAAAACTATGTCCACCGAATCCAAGTGCCCTTTCAACCACGGTCAAATGCCCGGCTTTAACCCCACCAACCGCGATTGGTGGCCGAACCAACTCGATCTCGGCATTCTGCATCAGCACACTGCGGAGTCGAACCCCATGGGCGAGGATTTTGACTACGCGAAGGAATTCCAAAGCCTCGATCTGGCCCTGCTCAAAAAAGACCTCTCCGCCCTCATGACTGATTCGCAGGAGTGGTGGCCCGCCGACTTCGGTCACTACGGCCCGTTCTTCATTCGCATGTCTTGGCACAGCGCCGGCACCTACCGCACCGGCGACGGACGCGGCGGCGGCGGAAATGGCAGCCAGCGTTTCGCGCCCCTCAACAGTTGGCCTGACAACGGCAACCTCGACAAGGCCCGCCGCCTCCTCTGGCCGATCAAACAAAAATACGGCCGCAAAATTTCCTGGGCCGACCTCATGATCCTCGCGGGAAATGTCGCCCTCGAGACCATGGGCTTCAAAACTTTCGGCTTCGCCGGCGGCCGCGCTGACATCTGGGAGCCCGAGCAGGACATTTACTGGGGCACTGAGACCAAGTGGCTCGACGACAAGCGCTACTCCGGTGATCGCCAGCTCGAAAATCCCCTCGCCGCCGTGCAAATGGGCCTGATTTATGTGAACCCCGAAGGCCCGCATGGAAACCCCGACCCCATTGCGGCCGCGCGGGATATCCGCGAGACTTTCGCCCGCATGGCCATGAACGACGAGGAAACCGTCGCCCTCATCGCCGGTGGTCACACTTTTGGAAAATGCCACGGAGCCGGTGACGCCAAGCATGTCGGCCCCGAGCCTGAGGCGGCTCCGATCGAGGAGCAGGGCTTCGGCTGGAAAAACTCCTTCCGCTCCGGCAAAGGCCCGGACGCCATCACGAGCGGCCTGGAGGTCACTTGGACCCAAACTCCGACCAAGTGGAGCAACTACTATTTCGAGAACCTCTTCAAATACGATTGGGAGCTCACCAAAAGCCCCGCTGGCGCGAACCAGTGGGTCGCCAAGGGAGCCGAGGCCGTCATCCCCGACGCCTACGATTCCGCCAAGCGCCAACTGCCGACGATGCTTACCACCGACCTCTCGTTGCGCTTCGATCCGGCCTACGAAAAAATCTCCCGTCGGTTCCTCGAAAACCCCGACCAGTTCGCCGACGCCTTCGCCCGCGCCTGGTTCAAGCTCACCCACCGCGACATGGGCCCGCGCTCGCGCTACCTCGGAGCGGATGTGCCCGCCGAGGTTTTGATCTGGCAGGACCCCATCCCCGCCGTGAACCACCCGCTCGTCGGCGAGGCGGAAATTTCCACCCTCAAAAACCAAATCCTCGCCTCCGGCCTTACTGTTTCGGAGCTCGTCTCCACCGCATGGGCCTCGGCCTCGACCTTCCGTGGTTCCGACAAACGCGGCGGCGCGAACGGCGCCCGCATCCGGCTCGCGCCCCAAAAATTCTGGGCCGCCAACCAACCCGCCCAACTCGCCAAAGTCTTGTCGGCGCTTGAGTCGATCCAAGCGGACTTCAACAAATCCCAATCCAACGGCAAAAAAATCTCCCTCGCCGACCTCATCGTTCTTGCCGGCGGAGTGGGCATCGAACAAGCCGCCAAGGCCGCTGGACACAACATCACAGTGCCCTTCACGCCCGGTCGCATGGACGCCTCGCAGGAGCACACCGATGTCGAATCCTTCGCCGTCCTTGAACCCGTCGCCGACGGCTTCCGGAATTTCCAAAAAACGAAATTCTCCGTCCCGGCCGAAAAACTCCTCGTGGACAAAGCCCAACTCCTCACGCTCACCGCGCCCGAGATGACCGTCCTCCTCGGCGGCCTTCGCGTGATCGACACCAATGTCGGCCGCACCCAGCACGGCGTCCTCACCGAGCGCCCCGGAGCCCTCACGAACGACTTCTTCGTGAACCTCCTCGACATGGCCACCGAATGGAAATCCGTGTCACCCGACCAAGACCTCTTCGAAGGTCGGGACCGCACGACCGGCGAAGTGAAATGGACCGGCACCCGTTGCGACCTCGTCTTCGGCTCGAACTCCATCCTCCGCTCGCTCGCCGAGGTCTACGCCTGCTCCGATGCGCAGAAGAAATTCCTCGAGGATTTCGTCGCCGCCTGGACGAAGGTCATGAACCTCGACCGCTTCGACCTCGCCTAAAAAATCCCGCTCCGCGCTCGCTCAAACCCTGAGCGAGCAGCGGAAGCCCCGGGCGGCAAAGTAGGATTGCGCGACGTTGTGGTAGATGAAGACTCGGCCATAACGGCGGTCGCCAAAAAGATCGCCTCCGAGTTTGCGGATTTCTTTGGGCGTCTTCAGCCAGCTTGAGGTTTTCGTGTCGAACTCCCCGAGTTTTTGGAGCTCAAGGTATTCTTCCTCGTTCAAAAGCTCCGCCCCCATTGCAGCCGCCATGTCGAGGGCATTGTCCACAGGCTTGTGTTCCTTACGCGAATCCATGCCTGGGCGGTCGTAGCAAACACTCACACGCCCCCTTCGGCGTTTCCGGCGAGCAGTCACAAAAAACAAACGCCCCCGAGCCTTTATCCCGCCAAACCACATCCGGCTCCCCGCCCGTCCGCTCCATTTCCGCGAGCGACTGGAGTTTCTCCGGAGCCGCCTCCAGCCTAGCCAAAACCTCGCTCCATTCGAGATCCGGATGGTGCGCCATATTTTTGACGAAGCGAAACTTCAGCACTTTCAAAAGTTCTTCGCGCTTTGATTTGGGAAGCATTGGGAATCAGTGATAAATTTCTTTGCGGTGACGCACCCGGTTGATGCGAACGATGCGAATCGCGTCCGCGATTTCATAAACCACTCGATAGTCTCCGATGCGGATGCGCCAGTCGTTTGAGCTGCCCGCGAGTTTGCGGCAACCGGGTGGGCGTGGATTTTTGCCGAGAGCTTTGATGGCGTCTATGACTCTGTCGTGAATCTCCGCTGCGAGACGCGCCAAGTCTTTTTCGGCGGCCCGTTCAAGCAGGACGCTGTACATGATTGATTATTTGATCTTCCGCTCCGCGAGGTAATCCTCCAGCGGACGGTAATGGAGCGGTTTTTTGCGCGCGCGCTTGAGGCTTGCCACATCGGCGGCGTCTTCGACTCGCTCCAAAAGCTCTTCGTAGTGCTTGATGGGGAGGATGACAGAGACGGGCTTGCCTTTTCGCGTTACGATTTCTGGTTCACCTAAAATCGCTTTCATGATTTGGAACCTACCACAGCTTACGCCTTCGCGTAAACTTCAGCTCCTTTCTCCACAAACTCCCGGGATTTTTCCTCCATGCCTTTATCGAGGGCTTCGGTTTCGCTCATGCCCTGCTCAGCGGCGTATTTGCGGACATCTTCGGTGATTTTCATCGAGCAGAAGTGCGGGCCACACATGGAGCAGAAGTGGGCGGACTTGGCACCTTCCTGCGGAAGGGTTTCGTCGTGGAATTCGCGGGCGGTTTCGGGGTCGAGCCCGAGGTTGAATTGATCCTCCCAACGGAATTCGAAGCGGGCTTTTGAGAGGGCGTTGTCGCGGTATTGAGCGCCGGGGTGGCCTTTGGCGAGGTCGGCGGCGTGTGCGGCAATTTTGTAGGCGATCACGCCGTCCTTCACATCCTTCTTGTTCGGGAGGCCGAGGTGTTCCTTGGGCGTGACATAGCAGAGCATCGCGCAGCCATACCAACCGATCATGGCGGCTCCGATACCGCTCGTGATGTGGTCGTAGCCGGGGGCGATGTCGGTGGTGAGCGGCCCGAGCGTGTAGAACGGTGCCTCGTGGCACCATTCGAGTTGCTTGGCCATGTTTTCCTCGATCATGTGCATGGGGACATGGCCGGGGCCTTCGTTCATGACTTGGACTCCTTTGGCCCAGGCGCGTTTGGTGAGGTCGCCTTGGACTTCGAGTTCGCCGAATTGGGCTTTGTCGTTGGCGTCGGCGATCGAGCCGGGACGGAGGCCGTCGCCGATCGAAAAGCTCACATCGTAGGCCGCCATGATGTCGCAAATGTCGTCCCAATGCGTGTGGAGGAAGTTTTCCTTATGATGCGCGAGGCACCATTTCGCCATGATACTGCCACCGCGGGAGACGATACCGGTCATGCGCGAGGCAGTGAGCGGAATGAAGCGCAGGAGGACGCCGGCGTGGATGGTGAAATAATCGACGCCCTGTTCAGCTTGCTCAATCAACGTATCGGCGAAGATTTCCCATGTCAGGTCTTCTGCCACGCCGCCGACCTTTTCCAGCGCCTGATAAATCGGCACAGTGCCGATGGGAACAGGCGAATTGCGGATGATCCATTCGCGGGTGTCGTGGATGTTGCGGCCGGTCGACAGGTCCATGACGGTGTCCGCGCCCCAGCGGATCGACCAGACCATCTTGTCGACTTCGGTCGCGACGTCAGATGCCACCGCGCTGTTGCCGATATTGGCGTTGATCTTGACCAGGAAATTGCGGCCAATCGCCATCGGTTCGGATTCGGGGTGGTTGATGTTGTTGGGGATGATCGCACGGCCGCGGGCAATTTCTTCGCGGACGAATTCGGGCGTCACATAATCGGGGATTTCCGCGCCAAAGCTTTCGCCATCGCGGATATATTCGGCAAGACGCGCGCGGCCCAGATTTTCGCGCTCGGCAACATATTCCATTTCCGGCGTGATGATGCCGCGGCGGGCATAATGCATCTGGCTGACGTTCATGCCCGGCTTTGCGCGCAGCACATGTTTGCGGACATTGGGGAATGGCGCGACGCCGCCGCTGCGGTCTGGGCCAAGCTGGCCATTGTCTTCGGGGCGGACTTCGCGTTGCAGCACTTCCTCAACATCGCCGCGCTCACGGATCCAGCTGGCGCGGATTTCGGGCAGACCCATGCTGATGTCGATGCGCGCGTTGCTGTCGGTATATGGTCCGCTGGAGTCATACACGCGCACAGGTGGTTCGCCCGACGATG
>JBIPMC010000074.1:0-7692 GCA_044369345.1 Terrimicrobiaceae bacterium | reverse complement strand
GTGGTGGAGGCGGATGCCCTCGCGGATCATTTCGTCACGCTTTTGATTGAGGAAATTTTCCAGAAGGAGCATGAGGGCGTTCACCTCGATGGCGGGGCGTTTCCAGTTCTCCGAGGAAAAGGCGTAGAGCGTCAGGTATTCCACGCCGGTGTCGAGGCAGGCCTGAACGCAGCGCTCGATCGATTTCGAGCCTGCCTCGTGGCCCGCGATCCGAGGCAGGCCTTTTTGCTGGGCCCAACGGCCGTTGCCATCCATGATGATGGCGATATGTTTTGGGGCGGCGTTCATGCGGCGATCAGAGCCGGATGGTCTGGGCGCGGGCGGGGCCGATGCTCACGATCGAGAGATTGGCGCCAACAAGACCCGCGATTTTTTTGACATAGTTGCGGGCCTTGGAAGGCAGGTCGGAAAACTCGCGGGCGTTCTCGGTGGATTTGCGCCAACCGGGCATGTCGATGTAAACGGGTTTGCAAAGCGTGAGTTCCTCGGAATCGGTGGGCGGGAAGTCGAGCTTCTTCGAGCCGAGACGGTAGCCGACGCAGACTTTAATCCACTCCACATCATCCAGTCCGTCGAGGTTTGTGATGGCGAGTTGGTCGATGCCATTGATCAGCGCAGAATAGCGGGTGGAAACGGCGTCGAACCATCCGCAACGGCGGGCGCGGCCGGTTGTGGCACCGAATTCGCGGCCCATGGCGTGGAAGCGTTTCGAGAGGTCAGCATCCTCGGTCGGGAAGGGGCCCTCGCCGACGCGAGTCGTGTAGGCCTTCAGCACGCCCATGACATGGTCGATGCGGTTCGGAGGCACGCCGCTGCCGGTGCATGCTCCGCCGGAGGTGGTGTTCGAACTGGTCACATACGGGTAGGTGCCGTGGTCGATATCGAGGAAGGTGCCCTGCGCGCCTTCGAAAAGGATGCTAGAGGTTTTAGCGGCCAACGCGCCGTGGAGGAAGACGACGGTGTTCGTGATGAACGGAGCGAGGATTTGGCCGGCGGCGAGGCATTCATCGACGACTTCTTTCGGGCTCAGCGGCTTTTCGCCGAGTTCCTTGATGACGGCATTGTTTTCCTTGATGCGCTTGGTGAGTTTTTCGGCGAAGAGATCGGGTTTAAGGAGGTCGCCGGTGCGGAGGCCGGTGCGGAAGGCCTTGTCGGCGTAAGCGGGCCCAATACCGCGCTTGGTCGTGCCGATTTTTTTGCTGCCTTTCTGGTTTTCGCGGAGGCCATCGAGAACGCGGTGGTAGGGCAGAACGAGGTGGGCGGAGTCACTGATCAGGAGGTTCTTGCCAACCTTCACGCTGCGCTCCTGCAGGCCTTGGATTTCTCCGACGAGCGAGACGGGATCAAGCACGACGCCGTTGCCGATCACGCAGGTCTTCGACTTGCGGAGGATGCCCGAGGGGATGAGGTGGAGGACATATTTTTCCCCCTCGATGACAATGGTGTGGCCGGCGTTGTTGCCGCCCTGGCTGCGAACGACGACATCGGCTTCATCTGTGAGGAAATCGATGATTTTTCCTTTTCCTTCATCGCCCCACTGGGCGCCAACGAGAATGGTATTTGGCATATCGAGAGTGGTGGAGCATTCGACGCGAGCCGGAGAGTGACAAGAGAAAAGACGGAGCGGGTTCGGGGGAGGGCCGGACTTTTTCTAAAAAATCCGCAGCCGTGGAGGGTGAGCGGGACCTTATGAGGTGTGTACGTCGAGGGAGCAGGTTCCCGAAGCAGCGAATTCGTCGATGCTCGCAAGCGTCGTGGCGGCTATGTTTTCCACCGCCTCGCGGGTGAAAAATCCCTGATGGCTTGTGATGATCACATTTGGAAATGTGGTGAGCCGCATGAGAACATCGTCGTTGATAATGGTGTTCGAGAGGTTCTCAAAAAAGACGCCGGATTCCTCCTCGTAAACATCGATTCCCAGCGCGCCGATGAGGCCTTTTTTAAGGCCTTTCACAGCATCCTGGGTGTTAATGAGCTTGCCGCGGCTGGTGTTGATAAGAAACACGCCGGGCTTCATCAATGCGATGGTCTTGGAGTTGATGAAATGTTCGCTTTCCTGGGTGAGCGGGCAGTGGAGACTGATCACATCGCTCAAGGCAAGCAGGGAGGGCAGGTCTGTGTATTCCACGGCCGAAGCGTTAAGGGAAGGGTCGGGGAAGGGATCGCAGCCCAAAATCCGGCACCCGAATCCTTTCATGATGCGGGCGAAGGCCGCGCCGATGCGGCCGGTGCCCACGACACCCACGGTCTTGCCATAAAGGTCGAATCCCATGAGGCCGTTGATCGAGAAATCGCCTTCGCGGATGCGCGAGTGGGCGCGATGGATTTTCCGGTTCAGCGCGAGGAGAAGAGCCGCTGCATGCTCGGCGACGGCGTGGGGAGAATATGCGGGAACCTTGCAGACGACGATTCCTCGACGCGAGGCGGCGGCGAGATTCACATTGTTGAATCCCGCGCAACGCAGGGCGATCAATCGGCAGCCGATCTCCGCGAGGACATCGATCACAGCGGCGTCGGCGGCGTCGTTGACAAAAAGGCAAACGCCGTCGAAGTTGCGGGCAAGTTCCACCGTTTTGATGTCCAGTCGGGCATCGAAGAAAACGAACTCGTGGGTTCCAGACCTCAGGAATTCGTGGTCGTGTGGCTTCGAACTGTAGACGGCGATTTTCATACGAGGGGATTTATAACGCCCCTGCGCGGCAGGGAAGAGGGAAGCTCACGGGGCTTATGATTCGATTTTTTTTTCAAAAATTCCCCACTCGCGGTCGGTTTCGCCGCCAACAACGGTGCAGATTTCGATGATTTCGGCGTTCGTATCCTCGAGCCAGCCGAGGGTGGCGTGGGTGTGGTGTTCCTTGGCCTCGCGGAATTGTTCGTGGACGAGCCAGGCGTGGAGACCGCGGTCGCGAAATTCTGGCACGACGCCGAGCACGGTCTGGCGGCAGGTCTGGATTCTGCGCGTTTTCATCAGGAGAAAAATGTGGGCCAGCCGGAGCCAGTGGGGCGTTTTTTTGGCGGCGTGGAGGATTTCGTTGAAGTTCGGCAGGGTAAGCGCGACGCCGGCTGATTGGCCGTTCGATTCTCCAATAAGAAGGAGGCGGGGATCTGCAATGGCGCGGAGGTCGCCGGCGGAGTCCATCAAATCCTCGATCCCGATGGGGACGAAGCCCCAGTTCCGCTCGAGCGTGGCATTGTAAACGCGGCGGACGATATCGAGTTCGCGGTCGAGTTTTTTGAGATCGAACGGGCGCATCGCCAGTTTGGCGCGTTTTTTCAGCCGCTCGATGATTCGCACGAAGCGCTCGGGTGGTTGGAGGCGATGCAGGGGAAGGCTCATCACATAAAGTGAGCGCGCCTTGGCGAATCCGAGGTTTTCCAAAAGCCCGGCGTAGTAGCAGGGATTCCACGGCAAGCCGATCACGGTCGGTTTGTCGAAGCCGTTTAGGAGCACGCCACAGTCGTCGTTGATGCTCGGATTGTAGGGGCCGCGGATGGTTTCCATGCCCGCTTCGCGCAGAACTGCCGAGGCATTTTTAAACAACGCCTGGGCGACCTCGGGTTCGTTCACGCATTCAAAAAAACCGAAAAATCCCGCGCGGTCGTTGTGGTATTTGTTATGCGAGCGGTTGACGATCGCCGCAATGCGGCCGATGGGCTTGCCATCACGCTCGGCGACGAATGCCGTGATCGCGCCGTGACGCCGGTTGAAGGTCGAATCCGGCGCGAGGAATTTTGCGATGCTACCGGGAAATGGCGGCGTGAAGACCGGATTCGTTTTGTGAATGGCTTCCGCCGTTCTCTCGAACAGCTTCCTCCGCGACGGAGTCCGGCAATCGGAAATCGAAAATGTTTTTGCGTCGGCCAGGGTTGGCATAGGCGGGGTCGTCGAATGTTCCCAATTCACGGGCGAGTTTTTCGAAAATTTCCAGCACGCGGTCGAGGTCTGCGTCGGTGTGGGTGGCCATGAAGCTCGTGCGCACGATCGCCTCGCCGTAGCGGACGGCAGGGTAGATGGCGGGTGTGGCGAAGACCCCCTCCTCGAAGAGGCGCTGGGTGAAAATAAACGCCTTCGCCTCGCTGCCGATGAGAATCGGCACAATCGGCGTCTGCGTGGTGCCGATCTTGAAGCCGATGCGCTTGAAGCCCTCGTGCATCTTGCGGGTATTTTTCCAAAGCTGGTCGATACGCCAAGTTTCCTCCTGCATGAGTTCGAGCGCTTTTTTGACGCCGCCAACGACAGCCGGGGCGAGGGCGGCGGTGAAAATCAAACACCGGGCGCGGTGTTTCAGATACTCGATCATCTGGGCGTCGCCCGCAATGAAGCCTCCCATCGAGCCCAGAGATTTCGAGAAAGTGCCCATCACGATTTCGACCTCGTCGTTGAGGTCAAAGTGATCGACCGCGCCACGGCCCTGGCGCCCCAGCACGCCGAGCGAATGGGCCTCGTCCACATACATCACGGCTTGGTGGCGTTTCGCGGCGGCGTTGATCTCGGGCAGGGCCGCAATGTCGCCCGACATGCTGAAAACACCGTCGAGAATCACCAGACGCCCAGCCTCTTCAGGCAGACGCTTGAGGCGATTCTCGAGCGAGGACGCGGAGTTGTGGCGGAAGGGGATGAGTTTTCCCGGGGCGAAATTGCAGCCATCGATGATGCTCGCGTGGTTCTCGCGGTCGCAAAGAATGGCATCGCCGTCTTCAGTCAGCGCTATGAGGGCACCTTGGTTTGCGAAAAATCCGGTGGAAAAAAGAATGGCGTCGTCGCGGCCGAGGAAAGCCGCCAGTTCCTCCTCGAGCTCCACATGGAGCTTGATCGTGCCGTTCAGCAAGCGCGACCCCGTGCAGCCCGCGCCGTATTTTTTCGTTGCCTCGCAAGCCGCCTCGACCACGCGGGGATCTTGGGCCAGACCGAGGTAGTTATTCGACCCGATCATGATCTTCCGATCACCATCGCAGATCACATAGTTGCCGTGCGGCTCCTCGATCGATCGAAAATACGGGTAAAAGCCCTGGGCTCGCGCGTCAGCGGTGTCACGGTAATCGCGGCACTTTTGAAAAATGTCTCTCGGTGCTTTGGACATGAAATGGTGCGCTAGAGTTGCACCAGCGCCGAGGAAGTAAATGATTTTCGCCCCTTACTCGGCGAGGAGTTTTTCGACTTTTTCCTCCAAATCCTCGCGTGCGTTCGTCTCGACCAGCATGCCTTTTTTATCCACGAGCCACATGGCCGGGATGGATTGGATGCCAAAGCGCGAGGAGATTTCGTTTTGCCAGCCTTTGCCGTCGAAATACTGCGGCCACGCCATGCCTTTTTCTTTGATGAAGGCCTCGAACTTGGCTTTGTCCTTGTCGAGCGAGATTCCGATGATTTCAAAGCCCTTGGGGTGGAGGTCCTCGTAGGCCTCGACCACATTCGGGACTTCCTGCACGCAGGGCCCGCACCAGGTGGCCCAGAAGTCTATGAGCACCACCTTGCCGCGCATTTTGGCGAGGTCGATTTCGGTGCCGTCCAAGGCAGTGAATTTGAGATCGAGCGGCTCGGTTTTCAATTTGGCCGTGGCCGCGTTCCGGTCGATCATGGCCTTGATCTGCTGATTCATGGGAGCCTCTTCGGGATAGGTCTGCAGATGTTGCTCGGCCAATTTTTGCCAATCGGCCTCGGGCATGTTTCTCGAGCTGATCAAAACCTTCATCCCGCTGGCCTCGCCCTTGACGGCGGCTGGCGCATCGGGGGCGGTTGCGATTTCATCGATCACGGCCATCATGTCGGGACCTTTCTCCAGACCGGCAAATCCTCGCGCTCCGGAGGATTGGGCCTCAAAAAGTTTCACCTGCCAGCGGCGGGGATCGTTAGGGGCGGCGGCCAAAAACTCCTTATTGGCCGAGTCGAAGGCCGCGAGTCCCGACTTGATAAAAGCCATCGCCTCCTCGCGGGATTTCGGTGGGTTGGCGGGATTTTGGAGGTTATTCATGGCCGCCTCGACTTTTTTCCAAGCCTCGTCGGCTGTGGCATCGGCAAAGCCCAGGCTAGTGGTGAATGCTAGGGCGGCGAGGAGGGCGTAACGGCGGATGATGGGAAACATAGGTGGGTATAACGCTCACACACTCGCTCGTTTGGCAAGCCTGCCCATGCGGGAAAAACTCGATCCTCGCTTCTGACTAGATTAAATCGCGGGCAGCACGATGAGCGCACTTTAGTTCGCAACAAGCCGTTGGAAATGATGGCGCTGCAGAATCCAACGAATTTTGCCAACGCTCTCTCCTGCTCGGTGTCGAGCTTGATCGCGATGACTCTCAACTGTTTTTTTAATTGGTTATGAACTTTAGTGCTTCTCGAGAAAACTCGCTTATTTTGGCCACTAAGCCTTTTCCTGGAATGACAACCCACAGGATGTCTTTGTCAGTGTCCCCGGTAAATGCAAAATGGTCAAATCCATTTGCTGATAATATGTTTTTGAATTCGGCACAACTTGAACGAAAACCTTCTAGTTGCTTGAAGGCCTCGTTTTGATCTATGCATTTTCCACTCATCTTGGAGAGTTCGATCTTGGCTTGAGGGGGGTAGGTGGCCTCTTCGAGCGATACACTGATGACCTTAAAGCCCTTGGCTTGGAGTTCCTCGCAGACTTTAACTAGATTAGGGTTATTTTTCCATGCGTCGGCGTCGGCAAAGGCTAGGCTGGTGGTGAATGCGAGGGCGGCGAGGGCGGCGAAACGGCGAATGACGGGAAACATAGGTGGGTATAATGCTCACACACTCGCTCGTTTGGCAAGCCTGCCCATGCGGGAAAAACTCGATCCTGTGACCGCCTTGGTTGTAGAGGTTTCTCCCTATGAAATCCCACCGCAAGGAACTCTGGTTCGAAATTCCCCGTCGGCGTGCATTATTGAATATCACCCCGGAGGTCGAATCCAGTCTGCGCGAGAGCGGCATCCGTGAGGGGCTCTGCCTCGTGAACGCCATGCACATCTCGGCCAGCGTCTTTATCAATGACGACGAGTCCGGCCTACACCGGGATTTTGAAAAATGGCTGGAAAAGCTCGCTCCCGAGCACCCCCATGCCCAATACGCGCACAACGGCGCCGAGGACAACGCCGACGCCCACCTCAAGCGCACGATCATGGGCCGCGAGGTCGTTGTGGCCGTGACCGACGGCCAGCTCGATTTCGGCCCGTGGGAGCAGATTTTCTACGGCGAATTTGACGGGCTCCGGCGCAAGCGGGTTCTCGTAAAAATCATCGGCGAGTAAATCCCGACTGGTGCAGCTTGAAAAAAAACCGGCGGCCAATAGGTTTCTACCCGCCATGACGACATTCGTTCCGTCCCGCACAAGCCGCACCTCCCCCGCGCCGGCGCGTTTACCCGCGCGGAGGTGGGTTTCTTGACTGCCGCCGAGCGTCGGCGACTCGTCGAAGAGCGCAAGGCCCGTTCGGCCGTGTGGCGGGTGATTCATTGGCTGGGCTCGATGCAGCTCGCCCTCATTCTCCTCGCCACGATCGCGATCGCCTGTGCCGCAGCCACGATCACGGAGTCCGAGTTCAGCACAAAAGTCGCGCAGGTTTATATCTACAAGGCGCCGTGGTTCATCGTGTGGCTGATCGTTCTTTGCCTGAATCTCCTGGCCGTCACGATCACCCGCTGGCCTTGGGCAAAAGCCCACACCGGCTTCATCATCACCCATTACGGAATCA
>JBIPMC010000073.1:0-7792 GCA_044369345.1 Terrimicrobiaceae bacterium | reverse complement strand
TGTCACACGACCTTTTTCGTCATAAAGACGGGTCATGCCGATTTTTTTACCGAGAAGTCCGATGCTCATGGCGATTAGATTTTGATGGTGATGTCGACGCCGGCCGGGAGGTTCAGCTTGCGGAGTTCATCGACGGTTTTGGAAGTGGGCTCGACGATGTCGAGGAGGCGCTTGTGGGTGCGGATCTCGAATTGATCCATGGATTTTTTGTCCACATGCGGGGAACGGTTCACGGTGAAACGCTCGATGCGGGTCGGTAGGGGGATCGGCCCCGTGACTTTCGAGCCGGTGCGCTTGGCGGTTTCCACGATTTCCGTGGCCGAGGCGTCGAGGATGCGATAGTCGAATGCCTTTAGGCGGATTCGAATTTTTTGTCCATTTGGTGCTGCCATATTTCTAAAGAGCTGTTGATTGTTTGGTGTCCCGACTTTCGGCGGGATGCGGGAGATTAGGGATTCGCCTTATTTAGGCAAGAAGGTTTTTGCGGAAGGCGAAAAAAATCATCCGGCCAGCGCAGAGGTGATTTCGCGGATCAGGGCGGGGCCGGAGTAGACGAAGCCCGTGTAAAGCTGGACGAGGCTTGCTCCGGCGTCGATTTTCTCACGGGCGTCGGGTCCGGTCATCACGCCGCCGGAGGCGATGATGGGCAGGTTGGTGTGGCGGCGCAGAATTTTCAAAACCTCGGTGGAGCGGCGGGAAAGCGGAGCGCCGCTGAGCCCTCCTTGTTGGCGCGACTCGGGCGGGACGGCGCTTTGGTCGAGCGAGGTATTTGTGGCGATGAGTCCAGCGAGGTTTTCCGAGTTGGCGACATCGGCGACATCGGCGATCCGGGCTTCATTGAGGTCGGGCGCGATTTTGACGAGCAAGGGCTTGGCGGCGTCCACTGCGCGGAGGCTCCGGATAATGCGGACGAGCGAGTCGCGTTCCTGCAGTGCGCGAAGCTCGGGGGTGTTTGGTGAGCTGACATTGATTGTGAAGTAGTCGCCGAAGGGGAGTAGGAGCCGGAAGCTCGTGGCGTAGTCCGAGGCGGCCTGGTCGTTTGGGGTAACCTTCGACTTGCCGATATTGATACCGACCGGCACGGCAGGCCAGCGCCGTGAGGATTTGAGTTTCGCAAGCCTTTTGGCGATCACGCAGGCGCCGGCGTTGTTGAAGCCCATGCGATTGATGAGCGCGCTATGCGCGGGAAAGCGAAAGCAGCGCGGCTTGGGATTGCCGGGTTGAGCAAGCGCGGTGATCGTTCCCGCCTCGATAAACCCAAAGCCCATCGCCTCCCAGGCGCCAAGCGCGGAAGCGTTTTTATCCATCCCGGCGGCGAGGCCCACGCGATTCGGAAAATTCAACCCGAAAAGTTTTACCGGATCCTGCGGCGCGGGGCCGAAGGCTTTTTTCAATGCGAAGCGCGGGGTGGTGCGAAGGCCGAGCAGTGCGAGGTTGTGGGCAGCCTCGGCGGGCAGGCAAAAAAGCAGCGGTCGCAAAAACGAGTAACACAAATTCATTGCTCTACCATCGGGATTGGCGCCGCGTTGGACAAACAAAACCCGCCAGCCCCTCCCCAGAGCCTCTTCTGCATTGGCTTTTCGCTGGGTGTATAGCTAATCTATCATCGGCAAGTTTTCCCTCACCCTGAAAGAGGACAATTTCATTTTTCATGACCACCGGGGTCGTCGCTGGTCTGCGTTCAAGTTTCTCGCCGTGGCGGGAAGCGTACTCGCGGCTTGCGCACTGCTGGTTTTTTTCTGGTCGCTTTTCGCGCCGCCGCCGATCGACCAACCTGATTCCTTTAAGGCCTTGAGGGGTCAACTCCATGCCTTCGCACACAATCCCGCGCCGGCCATGGCGGCTGGCGACCGCGTCCTCTCCCGCCTGCGCGCGGGCCTGCAAGCCACCAAACTACCCGAGCCCACACCCCTCAAAAACTTGCCGCCGATCGTGGCGGGGTTCATGGCCGGGAACGAGAAATCCTCCCTCGAGTCCCTTAAAAAAACCAAAAACCTCGTGACCCATGTTTGCCCGGAGTGGCTCACATTCACCGATCCTTCAGGCGAAATTGCCGAGGAGCAGGACTTGGTGATGGAGGAGTTGGCCGGCGCAGGGAAATGGAAGCTGATGCCGGTGCTTTCCAACCTGCTCGGCGACGAGAGAATTCCCGAGGCTGTCGAGGCGTTGGCTTTCGGAGACGAAAAAACCCGGCAAGCCTTCGTCGAAAAACTGGCGGAAAAACTCTCCAATGCCGGAGCCGCTGGCGTGCTCATTGATTGGCAGGAGGTCGAGCAAGGCGCGGACCATGAGCTTGGAAAACTTGTTTCGTTTGTAGCTGACGAACTCCGCCGTCGCGGCCTCCAGACCTGGCTTTGCATTGAGCCCGACGGGGCTTTTCCGCAATGGGATTTCCAAGATCTCGCCGCGCATGTGGACCACTTCGTCGTCATGCTTCATGAGGAAACCGGATACACGGACCCAGCCGGTCCGATTGTTTCACTGGATTGGTTTCAGAGCTGGGTGGATGTCATTGCCCAAGCCGCCACCCCCGCGAAGTGGATTGTTGGAATCGGCGTTTACGGACATGATCGAGCCGAAGGTAAACTTGCGGCCGAGGAGATTTCCTTCGCCGACGCGGTCAGCCGAGCGGGAAATGCCGGTTGCGAAGGAGTCGGCAGCGCAGACGCATCGTTCAACGCCAATTTTTCCTACTACTTTGCCGGCAGGGCACATGAAGTCTGGTTCCCCGATGCTGCCACATTCGCAAATCAATGGAACGCGGTCCAAGCCGCCAAACTTGGCGGCGTCGCTATTAATCGTCTTGGCTTCGAGGATCCGAGCATTTGGAAAATCATCGCCGCCGGTGAAAAAACAAATTCCTCGGTGCTTGGAAGCGAGATTGCTGGCGGATACGCCGTAACATCGATCGGCGCGGGCGAGGTGGTGCATCTCGATCAAACCGCTTTTCCGGGGCGGCGCACTTTTTCGCAGGATGCCGAGGGGAGGATTTCGAGCAGCTATGCCGAGTTCCCCGCGCACCCCACGCTTTTCCGCATGGGAGGGTACCAACCGAACCGCGTGAGCATTTCATTTGATGACGGCCCGGATCCGGATTGGACGCCCGCCATACTCAATATTCTCAAGGAACGCGGTGTTAAGGCGGTCTTTTTCGTGGTCGGGAAAAACGCCGAACTTTATCCCGACCTGCTCCGCCGTATCGCCGATGAGGGCCACGAAATCGGCAACCATTCATTCACCCACGCCAACCTCCGCGAGTTGCCGGAATCCCTCGTGAAACTGGAGCTCAACGCCACCCAGCGCCTGATCGAATCGCTGATTGGCAGGTCCACCGCGTTGTTCCGTCCACCATTCCATGCTGATGCGCACCCGTCTGATGTCGGAGACCTCAAGCCCATCCGCGTGGCACAGTCCCTCGGCTACATGACGGTTCTGGAAAATATCGACCCCTGCGATTGGCAGGAGCCGTCGCCCGAGGAATTGCTCCAGCGCGTCAAAGACCGTCGCGACAACGGAAATATCATTCTCCTGCACGATAGCGGCGGCGACCGAAGCTACACCGTTGCGGCCCTGCCCATGATTCTCGATTATTTAAAAGAGCGCGGTGACGAGGTCGTGCCCATCGGCGAATTGGTGGACATCGACCGCGACGGCGTGATGCTTCCAATCCGCCCGAATTCCCACCCCTTTGCGTTTTTCGCCAGCGGCGCGGGGTTCAGTCTCCTGCGCGTGCTGCAAACTGCGTTTTTTGGATTCCTGATCGCCGCCAGCGTTTTGGTGATTTTGCGGACACTCATCGTTGTGGCTCTGGCCCTTCGGCATCGCTCAAAAACCGGCCCGGTGCCTGATCCTCGCTCGCCCATTTCGATTTTGATCCCCGCCTTCAATGAGGAAAAAGTCATCGACCGTACAGTCCGCTCCATGCTGGCTTCGGACTACGCGGGGCCGATGGAAATTCTCGTCGTTGACGACGGTTCCGCTGATCGAACGGCGGAAATCGTCGAAGCCATCGGCGATCCGCGCGTGCGGCTGATCCGCCAGCAAAACCTCGGCAAGGCCCGCGCTCTGCAAAATGGTGTTAGCAATGCCAAATTCGAGATTTTGGTTTTTGCCGATGCCGACACGCAATTCGAACGGGAGGCCCTGCGCCACCTTGTCGGCGGGTTGGAGGATCTTAAAACCGGCGCTGTTTCGGGAAACGCCCGGGTGGGGAATCCCCGAACCTTCGCCGCTCGCTGTCAGGAGATCGAATATCTCTGCAATTTCAACCTCGACCGCCGCGCTTATGCCGCGTGGAACTGCATCACCGTCGTCCCCGGTGCGATCAGTGCCATCAAGCGCGAGGCCCTCGCCGCCGCCGGGGGAATCTCCCTCGACACGCTCGCCGAGGACACCGACCTCACGCTGGCCATCCACCGCGCCGGCTACCGTGTGGAATACGCTCCGCAGGCCCTCGCCCTCACCGAAGCACCCGAGACTTTCGCCCAACTCTCCCGCCAGCGTTTTCGGTGGGCGTTTGGCACGATCCAGTGTGTGTGGAAACACCGAGACCTGGTTTTCAACCCCCGCTTCAAGGCCCTCGCTTGGTTCAGTCTCCCATCGATCTGGTTTTTTCAAGTCCTCCTCGTTGCCCTCGCGCCGCTGATCGACCTGCTGTTTTTGCAATCCCTGCTTCTGGGCCATGGGAGCGACATCCTGCCGTATTTCCTCGGCTTTTTGCTTTGCGACATGGCGCTCGCGGCTGTGGCGGTGAAGCTCGAAGGGCTGCCCGCGCGGCTCGCCCTGAGAATCATTCCGCAACGCTTTCTCTACCGCCCGCTGTTGAGTTGGGTGATCTGGAAATCCCTCCTCCAAGCCATGCGCGGTGCGTGGGTGGGTTGGGGCAAACTCCCGCGCACCGCCGCCGTTCCCGCCACGACATGAAACTCTATTTTTCCATCGCGATTTTCTTTGTCTGCGCCTCCACCCTCGCCGCGCCAAATCCTTGGCCGAACCCCGACGAAAAAGGGGTCCTCTTCGGGGCCTACATGGACTTCGGAGAAACCGAGGATGCCGTGACGCTCGAAGGCATCGAGAAATTTGAAAAACTCGCCGGCAAGCGCCCCGCCCTCATCGCCTCATCGAGCTATTGGGGCGAGCAAAGTTTCCCCGCCGCGAATCTCCGCCTCATCGACCGCCACGGCGCTGTGCCACTCATTTTCTGGTCGCCGTGGGACAAGCCCTACGAGCAAAACAAAGGCCCCGACCGCTTCGGCCTCACCCAAATCCTCGCCGGACAGTGTGACGCCTATATCGACCGCTGGGCGGAAGGCGCGAGGGATTTCGGAAAACCTTTCTTCGTTTCATTCTGCAATGAAATGAACGGATGCTGGTTTCCATGGTCCGGCTGTTTCTACGGCGGACGCAATGGCGGGCCCGACATTTTCAAAAAAACCTGGCGCTATGTTGTGGACCGCGTCCGCGCCAAGGGAGCCAACAACATCATCTGGGTCTTTCATGTGAATGCCTTCCCGGGCGAGAACGATGTGTGGAACATGATGGCCTCCTACTACCCCGGCCCGGACTATGCGGATTGGCTTGGCATCAGCATCTACGGGCAGCAATTCCGCTACGATCGAGCGTGGGCCCACTTTCGCGACCTCATCGATTGGCCGGTGAGAGAACTCTCCGCCGTCGATCCCAAGAAGCCGATCATGATCGCCGAGTTCGGCGTGGGTGAATTTCCGAAAAGCGGCAACAAGGCCCATTGGTTCACAGAAGCTCTCGCCATCATCCCGAAGATCCCCCGCATCCGCGCCGCCGTCTACTGGCACGAACGCTGGCAAAATCAGGATGGATCCTTCAGCAACCTCCGCATCAATTCCTCCCCCGCCGCCCTCGAAGCCTTCCGCCAAGGCATTTCCGCGCGCGACTGGATTTCTTCAATGGGTTCTTCTGAACCGTAACATCTTCAGCATGGCGGTAAGCCGGGCGCTGTTTGCCGTGGCCTCGCGGGATGATTTACCAACCCCCTCTATTTGCCAACTCTGCCGCGTAGTTGCCATTCCTTGATGGCCGCCACGGGTTTCACAAGCATCAAGACATTCATTGACAGGTTATCGCGAATCCAAAACGCACAACCAATTTCCATGCAAAGAAAGAGGCTGGCCGCCGAGCGGGGTCTGAGTTTCCAAGCAGCCCAAAAGCCTATCGACATCATCAAGATGTCGCTCAACGAATTCACTATGCTGTCCCCGGCGTAGCCAATCGCTATGGTGGCTTCGCGATAGCGTTCAATGATGAACGGAGAGTTCTCAAGGATTTCCCAGCCAGCCTCGAAGCATAACGCGGTAAAAAACCGCCAATGCATTGGAATCTGCCGCGCCACAAGCCAAAGTAGAAAATAGAAAACCAAGCCGTGGCAGATGTGCGAAAAAGAATATGGATCCAGCAAGCGCTGTGAACAGGCCTCACTCCAAATATCGTTGGTCAACCAACCAAATTGCCCACCGGTTCCAAATAATGTCCTGCCTGCAAAAAGCTCGCAAGCCACTGTCGCCCCTAGAATCAAGATAGCGAGGGGAATCAATAGGAGCGACGGCGCGCTTATACTACAATCACCAGTGATACGGTTATCTGTTTTCATGGTCTCGATTTCAGTTCACGGAAGGCGGCGACGCGCATGTGCGACAATCGCAGGATGGATGGCTGCAGCAACAGAAAATCCCAGCGCCTGCCAATCCGGCGTGTATTGATGAATTATGCACATCGGCAGATGCAGAGCCACGATCCAGACAGCCGCGCTCCATCCGCCCAAAACGCGAAAAACAACCCTGCCAACAGAAATCCCGCAAGGAACCAGCCATCACCCAATTCGTGAACAATCCTTGCAGCATTCGCGAGCTAGTAATTTCTTGCTGCAAGGCGGAGGAAGAGAAAAGTCCCCTCTTTTCCCGTCACACGCAGCCATGTAGTTTTTACGCCCTATGAAAAAAGCACTCTTCATTCTGTTCGCCACCATGGCTATCGCCAACGCAGAGGTCAAAATCGGCCATCCCGCGCCGGATTTCACGCTGACCGATTGCGCGGGCAAAAAAGTCTCACTCTCCGATTACAAAGGCAAAGTCATCGTGCTCGAGTGGGTCAACCACGGCTGCCCGTTTGTCGCTAAGCACTATGGGGCCGGCCACATGCAAAAACTCCAGGCCGACGCCACCGCGAAAGGTGTTGTGTGGCTCTCGATCTGTTCCTCCGCACCCGGCAAGCAAGGCTACGCCACCGCTGCCGATGCCTCAAAAAAATGCTCCGAGACCCAATCTGCTGCCACCGCCTACCTGATCGATGAATCCGGCGATGTCGGCAAAACCTACAGCGCCAAAGTCACCCCCGAGATGTATGTGATCGATGCCAAGGGCGTGCTGGTTTACCACGGCGCGATCGACGACAAAAAGTCCACCAACCCAGGAGACATCGCTGGCGCGAAAAATTATGTCGCCGCCGCACTGGATGAGGTTTTGGTCGGCAAACCCGTCACCACCCCGAAAACGGACGCCTACGGCTGCTTGGTGAAATACGCGAACTGATTTCGGGCACGAGCGAGTGAATCCATTGGAGGGCTGTCCTCCGTGACAGCCCAAGCTTCAGGCGCAACGAGCCATTGCGTCAAGGCGCTGACGGAGCATCGCCCTCCAGTGCAAATCGAGCCCCTCCGCATAGCGCCGAGATGAACCTGTTGCTCTTGGCCCTGTCCGGCGCGATACTTGATTTTTGTGTCTTTTGAGATCGATTCCAGTTTCAGTCCGCAGGGGGATCA
>JBIPMC010000072.1:0-7924 GCA_044369345.1 Terrimicrobiaceae bacterium | reverse complement strand
AAGGAAGATCTTCGCTATATCCGCGCTGGAGATAAAATTGTCCAAATCCTCGTTGACCTTGGTAAGAGCCTGGATTTTTGATTGGTGCTCGTTGTTGAGGGTTTGCAACTCCTCATTGACGCTTTCCAATTCCTCGTTCGCGCTCTGGAGTTCCTCGTTGGAGGCCTGCAATTCCTCGTTGGAGGTCTGGAGTTCCTCGTTGGAGGCTTCCAACTCCTCCACGGCGGCCTTCAGGCGGGAACGGCTGTCGCGGAGTTCCTCCTCAAGTTGGCTGATGCGCTGCATGCTCTCGCGCAAGCCGATAGAGTCGGTTTGGTCGGGAGCGTGTTTTTCGCCATCCTCGAGATACACGAGGAGGTAAACCCGGTCGTCCTTCGCAGGGCGGATCGGCTCCACGGACAGGGTGATGTGGCCGCCATCCTCGCCCGACTCGTCGGAAATCGGGCCGAAACGGCAGGGCTTTTCCTCGGTGAGCACGCGCGCCGCGACGGTGCTGAGTGCGGCTGCGATGCTTTTCGGCAGGAGATCGGTGAGGAGCATGCTCGCGCGGCCCTGCTTGAGGCCGATGTGGCGGCGTGTGTGGCCGAAGCTGTAGAGGATTTCCATGCGGCTGTTCAGCACGAAGCAGGCTTGGTCGATCCGGCTCAGGATGCGGTTGGTGAAGCTTTCGAGCAGGCGCGACGAGGTATTGTCCGGAAAAGCCTGCACGGGCGGCGCGGGGTAGCTATTCAGGAATCCGCTGGAAATCGAGGCGATCGGGATGGCGTCGGGCAGGATCGAGGGGGATGCGGTTTTTTTGATGTAGATGTGCTGCTTGGGATCAACCAAGCCGAAGTTCTCCGACATCTCGCCCATGGACTCGCTGAGGCCGAGCATGATCACGCCGCCCATGCGAAGCGCGAAATGCAGGATCGAGAGCATGCGCTGCTGGGCGAAGGGCTGCAGATAAATTAAAAGATTCCGGCAACTGATCAGGTCGAGCCGGTTGAAGGGTGGATCCTTGAGGATGTTGTGCTTCGCAAAAATCATCCGCTCGCGCACGGAGCGTTGGATTTGGAAATTCTCCCCCTCCGCCGTGAAGTATTTCTCGAGCAGGTGCGGGGGGATGTCCGCCGTGATGCTGGCCGGGTAGACTCCCTGCCCGGCGATCTGGAGCGCGTGGCGGTCGAGATCGGTGGCGAAGATTTTGTAGGTCATACCCTCCTCGCCATGCTCGGTGATCGCTTCGTCCACGAGCATTGCGATCGTGTAGGCCTCTTCGCCAGTGGCGCAGGCAGGCACCCACACGCGGAGCACGCGGCCCTGCAGCTCCTTTACCATCCCAGGCAGCACGGTCTCTCGCAGCCGGGAGAACGCCTCGGGATCGCGGAAAAACGAAGTAACGCTGATGAGCATGTCCTTGGCGAGATTCTCGCACTCAGCGGGGTTTTTTTGAAGATACGCCAAGTAGTCCTCGAAAACGGGCAGGTGGCAGATGCCCATGCGGCGCTCGATGCGGCGGTTCACGCTCTCCTGTTTGTAGTCGCCGATGTTGAAGCCCGCGTGGCGCTTCAGCAGGTTCTCGAGCGTGTGCATCGCCTGGCCGGCTTTGGGGTCGCGTGTGACCGGCGAGGGAGGCCTCTCGGGCTGGGGGCGCCCGGTGAGTTTGATGACTTCGCGCGCGAGGGTTTCGGGATCGGCGACCAAATCTGCCGAGCGGGTGAGGATCACACTTTGGGGCATTCCGGTGAATTGCGCAGTCTCGGGGGTTTGCACGAGCACCACACCACCGGCTTGGTTCAAGGCGCGCGCGCCATTGGCACCGTCGCTGCCGGAGCCGGAGAGAATCACGGCGATGGATTTTTCGGGATCCTCTCGCGCGAGGGATTTCAACAGCGTATCGATGAAAACGGGAGGCGCGGGGTGGCGGAGTTCACCTTTTGAGACGAGTCGGTCGAGTGTCAGCTCAAACAAATGCCGTGAGGGCAGGACGAGGATTTGGCCGGCGGTGGGTCGATCGCCCTCCTTGGCAAGGCGGATGGGGAGTTGGATGTGCGGGGCGAGGATTTCGGGAAGGTTCGATTCGGTCCCGCCGGGGAAATGCTGGATGATCAGGAAGGCGGCGTGAATGCCCTTGGGGATGGCCTTCAAAAACTCCCGGAGCGGAGGCAGGCCTCCGGCAGAGCATCCGATGGCAATCAGTGGGGTCACTGCGGAGTGGTGTGGTCGGACTCTGTCCCAATCAATGAGCATCTGATCGCTTTATAGCGATGCCATCTGCCCTGTCATGCTCTGTTCTGTCAACCAGGCCGAGGAGATGGCAACCAGCTCAATAATGTTCGCGGCGCCGACCTTGCTTTTCATGCGATCACGGTAGGTGTCGATGGTTTTGGGGCTGAGATTGAGGCGTTCGGCGATCTTGGTGGTGGAGAGGCCTATTCCGATGAGGCAGAAGATTTCAAATTCCCTGGGGGTGAGCTCCTCGATGCCGGTGCGTTTTTTCCTCGAGCGGCCGGTCATGTGTTCGAGCATTTGCTGGGAGGCGGCGGCGCTGAGATGAATGCCCCCGCGCAGCACGGTGCGGATGCCTTGCAAAAGCTCGTCCCCATCCACGGATTTCATCAGGTAGCCGCAGGCCCCGATCTGCAGGGCGCGGCGGGCGTAGGTGAGCTCAGAATGCATCGAGAGCATCAGCACGGGAATCTCCGGGCAGCAGGCGGCGAGATCTTGCACGAGGTCGAATCCGCTCCGCTCTGGCAGGGTCACATCGCTGATCACGAGGCGTGGGGAGAGTTTGATCGCGGCGGCGAGAGCCTCGGCGGCCGTGCTGGCCTCGCCGCAGACCTCCAAATCGCGCTCGGTTTCGATCATGTGGCGCACACCCAATCGCGAGCTGGGGTGGTCATCGACGAGCAGGATTCCGAGTTTGGTGGTGTTCCGGGGTATTTTTTTCATTTTTTAAAAACGCAGTGGACGCTGGTGCCGCTCCCGTTGTGGGAATTCACGGTCACGGTGCCATGGATCATGGCGGCGCGGTGTTTCATGATGGTGAGGCCCATGCCGTTGCCTTCGGCTTTGGAGGTTTTTTCCTCGGAGATGCCGGTGCCGTTGTCGGTGATGGTCAAAACGCCCGCGCCCTTCTTGCAATCCAAGCCGATCCGGATGCGCGTTGCCTTGCCGTGTTTGATGGCGTTTTGGATGGCCTCTTGGGTGATGCGGTAAAGGTTCGAGCAGATGTCGATGTCGAACTTCTCGCCGGACATGGCGGACTCGATCTCGCACTCGATCTCGAAAAGCGAGGCCGTGTCGGAGGCGAGTTCGGAGAGGGCCGAGTGGAGGTCGCCGTCTTCGAGTTCTAGCGGGGCGAGGCCGCGCGAGAGGAGTCGCGTGTGGTGGATGGATCGGTGGATGGCTTTGATGATCGATTCAAGCGAAGTCAGGACCGACGAGCGTTTGCCAATTCGTTTCGCTATGGCTTGCACGGAGTAGTAAATCCCGGAGAGTTCCTGACAGATGCCATCGTGGAGATCATGGCCGAGGCGGCGGTGCTCGCGCTCGCTGACTTTGACTAACTCGCGCTCGAGGTGCTTGCGAATGGTGATCTCGTTTTGTAAATCCTCGTTAATTCGGCGGAGCGTATCCGTGCGCGAGACGAGCATTTCCTCGAGTTCTTGCTTGTGCCGGATCAGGGCCTGCTCGGCCTTCTCACGGTCGGTGACATCATTCAGGAAGCAGAGAATGGAGCGGCAGACGCCTTCGTCGTCGAACACGCCCGAGAGATACCACTCGCCGTGCGCCACGGTGCCATTCCGGTGGATGAACCGTGCGCAGGCGAAAGCGCTCATTTGCATGCCATTGCTCACGGTCTCGTGGATTTCATGCATGTGGTGCCGGTCTTCCGGGTAAACCAAGGGCAGTACGCTCTGGAGTGCTCGACCGCCGTTGAGACTCGGCTGGCCGAAGAATTCCTCGGCCTTGTGATTCCACGAAAGGCAACGCCCCTGCGAGTCGAATTCGAGCACGGCGAGCGGGGAGTTGTTCATGTGGTAGAGCAATCGCTGGCCCGCCTCGGCGATTTCGTGGTCGCGAGTCTGGTGCCTGGTGTGTTCGCGCACGATGGCGATGAGGCTAGGCGCCTCATACGAGTCCAATGTCTCGAGACACGCTCGCACCTCGTAGTGGCGCGCTCCCTGCGGAGACTGCAGCGTGAAATCCCGCACGATGGCCGTGCGGCTGGCGATAACGCTCTCGATCAGTTTTTTCCAAAAATCGCACATCGTCTCGGGCATTCCCAACTCGCGAAAGGTCTTCCCAATGAGCAGCTCAGGGCGTACGCCGAGGATTTCCTCGCTCCGGTTGTTTGCGTACAGGAGGCCTCCCTCCGTGCTGAGGCGCAGAATCATGTCCGGCGAGTGCTCGACAATGGATCGGTAGCTGTTTTTTTTTGCGGAAGACAAGGAGGGCTTGGATTGCGAGAGACGAATTTCCTCGCCCGTGGAGTAAATTCCGGTTGACTGTTTACCGCCGTTGTTGGTGGTTGCGAGACTCATGGGCTGCAAGACATAGGGTTCCCCAACCCCATTTTAGGGTGGGGTCATAAATATACTGGGTCAATTTATTTTTCTTAAAATATCTATTTAAGTAAAGAGCTGGTGCGTGTAGTTCGACTTCCAAGACTCCTTGGTGAGTTCGGAATCGGTGGATGCCAAGGTGACGAAGCGCGCTCGAAGGTCGGTGGCGAAATTCTCAACCAACTCGAAGGCCGATGGCGCCGTGGCGGCGAGCTTTTGCTGGCCCGGACGCCATTCCTCGGAATCCCTCGCGGGGCCGGTGCCGAGGGCGCGTTCCAGATCCGCCGCTTGGCCGAGCGTGCTGCCGTCGATCGGCGGGTGGCAGAAAAAATCAATGCCGTTGAGAATCGTTTTTCGGTGCAAATAGCCAGCCACCGAGAGCGCACCGGCCCCCACATGCTCGCCGAAGAGGGCGAAGAGGGCGGCGCGTCCGCATTGGTCGAGCTGGAGCCAGGCATCGATCCAGTGGCGGAAGGCGGCCGGGATTTCGATGCGGCCCGAGGCCGACACGATCACCACATCGGCGAGCGAGCAGGCATTCGCCGCTGCGCGCCGGGAGTCGCCATCCTCGAGCAGGCCCATCCTCCAGATATTGATCTGGAGCGCGACCGGGTCGCCGATCTCCCCTCGCAGAAACTCGCAAGCGCGGAGCGCGCGGGCGGCGGAGACGAGGTTTTCGTAAACGATCACGATTTGGAATTTCCGGTGACCGGGTTTCACGCCGGCGATGTCGCTGCATTGTTCGATCAAGTGGTCCATTGGTTTTGTTCTTTTGAGTGAATGGTTGGTCGGGAATTCCGCAGGCGCCGCGCCAGCTTTCCCGGGGGAAGTTATCTTTTCCTCAGGGCCGGCGATCCATGGGGTGATGCCCCCAAGATGGCGGGAAGAGCGTGCTAGGCGGGTCTGGCGGGGATTTTGAGGGGATTACCCCATGGAGAGTGCGGGCGAAGGGGCTTAACGATTCGACGCCTATGAAAGAACATCCATTCTACGATCCGGAATTGGAGGAGCAGTTGGAGCGCCTCGAGATTTTTCCAGACAAGCCTAATCCGCCGGCGCACCTGCTCGACGATCCCGCCGACGAACCGCACATGGAGTGGCTCCGGCGCCAGTCCGAGGACGGGCTTCGGATTTTCCTCCAAATCGTCGAAAGCACCCCAGGGTTCCGTAGATCATGAACGCCGTCACCGCCCCAACCGATACCCCCCGCACGAAGCGCAACGCTCCGCCCAAAGTCTCCCGCGCCGAGCAAATCGTCACCGATCTCTTTGCTCAGGCGGACATCCAAATCAACGGAGTCCGCCCGTGTGACATCCGGGTGCACGATGCGAGGTTCTTCACGCGGGTGCTCGCGGAGGGCACGCTGGGCTTCGGCGAGTCGTATATGGAATCATGGTGGGATTGCGACGACCTCGAGGAGCTTTGCTATCGTGCCATCCGCAGTAAGATCGAAACCCGCATCCGCCCGAGGCTCGGCGCCATCGTGGAGGTGGCGCTCTCGATTTTGCTGAACATCCAAAACAAATCCCGCGCCCGTGTGGTCGGGCGGCGGCACTACGACCTTGGGAATGATTTTTTCGGCGCGATGCTCGATCCCTCGATGCAATACTCGTGCGCGTATTTCCACGGCACGAACGACCTCGCCACCGCGCAGGAACTCAAGATGGAGCTCATCTGCCGCAAGCTGGGTGTTCACCCAGGCATGCGCGTGCTGGATATCGGCTGCGGCTGGGGCGGTCTGGCCCGCTACTTGGCCACAAACCACGGCTGCGAGGTCACGGGAATCACGATCTCCGAGCAGCAGCTGCGCTACGCCGAGCACATCTGCGCGGACCTGCCGGTCGATATCCGGTTGCAGGATTATCGCGATGTGGAGGGCGTGTTTGATCGCGTGGTGAGCGTGGGGATGTTCGAGCATGTCGGCCCGAAAAACCATCTGGCCTACATGAAAAAAGTCCGGAGTTGCCTGCGGCGGGACGGGCTTTTCCTGCTCCACACGATCACGGCGAATGAACTCCGGAAAACCTGCGATCGCTGGATCTCGAAATACATTTTCGCAAACTCCATGCTGCCTTCGGCTTCGCAGGTGCTACAGGCCGCCGAGGGGATCTTTGTCACCGAGGACATGCACAACCTCGGCCAATACTATGTGCCCACGCTTCGCGCGTGGGAGTCAGCCTTCATGAAATCCCGCGAGGAATTCCGTCTGCTCTACGGAGAGGAATTCGTGCGGATGTGGAGACTTTACCTGATGAGCTGCTCGGGTGCCTTCCGAGCGAGAAGCCTGCAGGTTTTCCAATTCCTCCTTTCTCCCGAGGGTGTGGAGAGCCACGAGCCCCTCCGCTTTTCCTGAACCCGGAAAGACGCGGCGGGGTTCATCACCCCATGCCTCGCCGCGTTCCAGCTTTTTACGATCCTTGACATTGCACCGCCGCGACAGCGCGCATCCTCTCAAGAACAATTTGCGAACCCTCGCAAAAGACTGGATCAGCGCGAAAGCATCCCGCAACCGCCTCCAAAAAATCTGGGTTTTCGAGATGTGTTCGCAGGCAATGCGTTATTTAAATATTTAATGCGGAGGATTCTTCGCCCAAAAGCGAATCCGTTTCTTGGCATTCATCAAACAATGTGACGATGTCCTCCAGGCTCCTGCTCGTGCAGGGATCCTTGGCTCCGCGATTCCGGTATGCGGTCAATTTTATAGCCAGAAAATATGGACGCATGATGACGGGGGCCTTCACTCCTCCGCGCAAGTCCACCCTCGGGGCAGTGGCGACTGCCTCCTGAAACCACGCACTGGTCATTTCCAATACGGCGGTCTCCGTTGGCATAATATTCACGGTGACTTCTTCCACGATCTATCGGCAGATCGCCCCGCCTTCCCTCGTATCGTGTCGGAAGCCCCGCGCACGCAAACGCTCTTCCAGCGCGTAAAGCTCCACCAATGTGGCGACCTCGACACTCAAATATCAATTATTAGCCAGGTTCATAGGGCTGCCGCAGTATCCATCAGGAGCGGAAGGGCGGATGCCCCAATAAATACTTAGGGGAGATCAAGTTTGCTGAAATGCCGGGCCACCATTTGCAGCGAATCGGAGGTATTCATGCCCGGTGGATTCATTTCAGGAGTTCATCTGCGGCGATTTATCGTTCGCGGGCGCGCCCTTCCCTCAGCGCATCGATCAAGGCAAGAACCTCGTAGAGCCGGGCATCCCGGCGAACGGCTGTCGGGGCGGATGGGTGCAGTGGCTCCACTCCGTATCCAAGTTTTTCGCCCGAGGCATCAGGCCACACGGGGATGTTTTCGTTTGCGAAGAAAATCAATTCAGCCAACGGCGGCGCCGCCTAGGATGTGGGAATCCCCAGGGCCAGGC
>JBIPMC010000071.1:0-7959 GCA_044369345.1 Terrimicrobiaceae bacterium | reverse complement strand
GTGGGCGGTCTTTTCAGAAATTCAGAAAAAGCCAGACTCTTTTCGTTTCCGAAACGATCTCTTCCCTCGCTGCCAAATCGCCACCAACGGTAGCCATCTGATCCTGTTCCGCATTCAAAATGAAGCCGTCCAAGTTGCTCGGGTTCTGCATCGATCAATGGACTTTCAAAGACACATTTCTAAAGAATATCTTTGAAATCTAAAAACTGGCGCACCCGGCTGGGATCGAACCAGCGACCATCGGTTTAGAAGACCGGTGCTCTATCCACTGAGCTACGGGTGCTTTTGCAATCAGACCGCTAACACGGCCTTCGCAACCTCTCAAGTTCGGCGTGGTTACAGGAAGCGATGGATCAATTCCTCTTATTCATCGCAGCGGTGAACCAATCGACTTGCGGGGCTTGATGGCGCGGGGCGGGGCGATTTTGGAAATTTCTCGATCCGCCGCTACTGTCTCGGGGGCCGCGGGATTGGGCGCCGAGTTCGGGGTTGGTTTTTAGTGAGAGGCTGATGCGTTTGCGCTCGAGGTCAACCTCCAGCACGGTGGCGTTCACTTTTTGGCCGACCTTCAAGACATCGGAAGGGTTTTTGATGAACTGGTCGCTGAGCTGGCTGATGTGTGCCAGGCCGTCTTGGTGCACGCCGACATCGATGAATGCACCGAACGCGGCGACATTTGTGACGATGCCGGGGAGTTTCATGCCGGGCTTAAGGTCTTCGATTTTCATCGCCTCTTCGGAAAATGAAAACGCCTCGAATTGCTTGCGCGGGTCGCGGCCGGGTTTGGCGAGTTCTTTGAGGATGTCCTGCAAGGTGGGCAGGCCGATTTCGGGGGTGATGTATTTGTCGGCTTTGATGGCGGTGCGGCGAGCGGGGTTTTCCAAAAGCTCGCCGACGGAGCAGCCGAGGTCGGCGGCCATTTTGTCCACGAGGTCGTAGCGTTCGGGATGGACGGCGCTGGCGTCGAGCGGATGCGCGCCATTGCGGATGCGGAGGAAGCCGGCGGCTTGCTCAAAGGCCTTAGGACCGAGGCCGGGGACTTTGAGGAGTTCCTGACGGGATTTGAACGGGCCGTTTTGGTTGCGAAATTCCACGATGCCTTGCGCGGTGCGGGAATTCAGACCGGAGACATATCCGAGGAGGTTCGCGCTGGCGGTGTTGAGTTCCACACCGACATGGTTCACGCAGGAGACGACGGTGTCATCGAGCGAGCGTTTGAGCGCGGATTGGTCGACATCGTGCTGGTATTGGCCGACGCCAATGGATTTGGGGTCGATTTTGACGAGTTCGGCGAGGGGGTCCATGAGGCGGCGGCCGATGGAAATGGCGCCGCGCACGGTGAGATCGAGATTCGGGAATTCCTCGCGGGCGACTTCGGAGGCGGAATAGATCGATGCGCCAGACTCGCTCACAACGACGATCGTGATGGCGGCGGACAGGCCGAGGGCGCGGATGAAGGATTCGGTTTCGCGCGAGGCGGTGCCGTTGCCGATGGCGATGGCTTCGATTTTGAAACGGGAGACGACCGACTTGATGACTTCGGCGGCCTCGGCGCGGTCGCGGGCTCCTTTTTCGGGATAAACGACTTCGTTCATCAAGAGTTTTCCCTGCGGATCGAGGACGACGAGTTTGCAACCGGTACGGAAGCCGGGGTCGAGCGCGAGGACGGTTTTCTGGCCGAGCGGCGAGGCAAGGAGGAGTTCGCGGAGGTTTTCGGCGAAGACGCGGATGGCTTCCTCGTCGGCTTTCTTTTTGTAGAAGACGCGGGCCTCGCCCTCCATGGCGAACCCAAGGAGGCGCTTGAAGCAATCGTGCGCGGCGAGGCGAACCTGCTGCGCGGTGGGGTGCGAGCCTTTGACGAAGAGGTGGTCGAGGGCGGCGAGGGCTTCCTCCTCCTGCGGCGTGATGCGGGAGAAAAGCAGGCCCTCGGTCTCGCCGCGGCGGATGGCGAGGAAGCGGTGCGAGGGGCATTGCACAACGGGTTCGCTCCAATCGAAGTAGTCTTTGAACTTCGCGGCGTCCTTTTCTTTTTCGAAGACGACTTTGGATTTGAGAACGGCTTTGTTCAGGTAGAGATCGCGCAGCGCGGCGCGGGCCTCGGCGGAGTCGTTGATGCGCTCGGCGAGGATGTCTCGCGCTCCAGCAAGGGCGGCGGCGGTGTCGGGCACTTCCTTTTCGGCGCTGACGAACGCGGCGGCCTCAGCCTCAGGATCAGTGTTGGCATTTTGCTCCCAGAGCAGGTCGGCGAGCGGCTCGAGGCCTTTTTCCTTCGCCATCGTGGCGCGGGTTCGCTTCTTCGGACGGAACGGGAGGTAGAGATCCTCAAGGGTGGAGAGGTTTTTGGCTGAGTCGATTTTGACCTTCAATTCCTCGGTGAGGAGTTTGCGTTCCTCGAGCGAGGAGAGGATCGATTCGCGGCGCTTGTCGAGTTCCTCGAGTTCCTGCATGCGGTCGCGGATGTTGGTGATCTGAACTTCATCAAGCTCGCCGGTGCGCTCCTTGCGGTAGCGGGCGATGAACGGCACGGTTGCGCCTTCTTCGAGAAGCACTGCGGTGGCGGCGACTTGGCGGGGTTGCAGGGAAAGTTCCTGAACGATTTGGAGGAGGTGTTTTTCGAGCATGTTTGGTTTTAAGAAAAGGAAACGGGGCTGTCCACTGGGGATGCAGCGCGGAGTTTGGCGATGGCGACAGGGAGAATTTCGCTGGCTCGGACGATTTCGTCGGCGGTATTAAGGCGGCTGAGCGAGAGGCGGAGGGAGGATTTGGCTCGGGCGTCGGGGAGTCCCATGGCTTTGAGGACATGAGAGGGCTTGCCGGAGCCGGCGGCGCAGGAAGAACCGGCGGAGCAGCAGACACCGCGCTCGCCAAGGAGGATGATGGCGGCTTCGCTTTCTATACCGTCGAAGGAAAGATTGGTGGTGTTCGGAAGGCGGTCGGCGCGGTCGCCGTTCACTTTGGAGCCGGGGATTTTGGTGAGCAGGGTCGATTCCAGGCTATCCCTCAGGGCGGAATCAAAAGGAGAAGCAACGAGTTCGGCAGCTTTGCCGAAGGCGACAATCCCAGCGACATTCTGCGTGCCGCCACGGCGTGCGTTTTCTTGGGTTCCACGGAAAAGCGGCGTGAAGGGAACGCGGCGGTTGGCGTAGAGGCCGCCCATGCCTTTCGGGGCATGGAGCTTGTGGCCTGAAAAGCTCATGAAATGGACGCCGAGGCCTGCGAGTCGAAGCGGGATTTTGCCGAAGGCTTGGACTGCGTCAATGTGGAGAACAGCGCTGGTTTTTTGGACCACTGAGGCGATTTTTTCGATAGGCCAGAGGACTCCGGTTTCGTTGTTCGCCCAAAGAAGCGAAACGAGGGCGGTGTCTGATCGGATCGAGGCAGCAAGGTGGTCGAGATCGATTTGTCCGTGGGCGTCAACTGTCAGGCGAGTGACCTCGAATCCCCTCCCCTCCAAATGCTCGCAAATCCGGAGCGTCGCGCTGTGCTCGACCGAGCTGGTGACGATGTGGCGTTTCAGGGGATTCATGTCGAGGGCCGAGTGGAAAGCCGTGTTGATCGACTCGGTGCCGCCGCTCGTGAATATCCACTCGTCTGGCTGACATCCCGCCAGCGCCGCCACTTGACCCCGCGCCGTATCGATCGCTACCGAGGCCGCTCGGCCGAGGAGGTAGCCGCTCGAGGGATTTCCAAATCCTCCCCGCAGCCAGGGCTCCATGGCCTCCAAAACCTGAGGCGCGACGGGTGTCGTCGCGTTGTTGTCCAAATAAATCACGGAGCCCATTTCGAAAGGCCATCCAACTACTCCGGGGAGACATCCAATGCAATCAGGCCGTTTGAAAACATGGCGCGAATCGTGCTTGCAGTGGCAATATCCATACCTAGTCTAGCCCTAGATTATGGCAGGAATGCAACAGGTGGCCGGCATGGCGATGCAGCAAACGCTGTCGCCGCAGATGCAACAGAGCCTGCATGTTCTGCAAGCCCCGCTGACCGAGTTGCGGCAGTTGGTGGATGCAGAACTTCGTGCGAACCCCGCCCTCGAGGAGATTCCCCCCGAAAAACCCAGCCTCTCCGAGACCGAGAAAACCACTCCGCTCGAAGATCAGTGGAACGAATACTACTCCCAGCGTTCGGGAGGAGAAAACTGGTCAAAGGAAGCGCTCGAAAAACGCCAGCACTTCCTCGACTCCCAAATCCGCCCCCCCACCCTTCCCGAGCATCTTTTGGAGCAACTCCACACTGCCGCATGGCCCAGAGAAGAGGCCGAGATCGCGGTGGAAATCATCGGAAACCTTGATGAAGGCGGCTACCTCCGCGCGGAACTCGAAGAGATCGCCAGCGGGCTGGATGTGCTCCCGCAGGAGGTCGAGCGGGTTTTGGAGAAGGTCCAGCAGTTCGACCCACCCGGCATCGCCTCTCGAAATCTCGCCGAATGCCTACTCTCTCAACTCAAGGCCCAAGGCCGTCAGTATTCCATCGAGACCCGCATCGTTCGTCACCACCTCGACGAGCTGGGCAGAAAAAAACTCAACGACATCGCCAAGGCGCTTCACCTCGAACTCCCCGAAATCCAGCGTGCGGCAGAAGTCATCGCCCGTCTCGATCCCGCTCCCGGCCGGGCCTACGCGGAGGACACAAACCAAGTCGTCACGCCCGAGGTTTTGGTGGAACGCGACGGCGAGGATTACTCCGTAAGCCTCAACAGCGATGAAATCCCGCGCCTGCGGATTTCAGACGACTACAAAGACATGCTTACGGGCGACTCCAAAGAAGTTCGCGACTACCTGCGCGACAAAATTCGCGGCGGGAATTTTTTCATCCGGAGCATCCAGCAGCGCCAGCAAACGATCCTTAACATCGCCCGCGAAATCGTGCTCCAGCAGCGGGATTTCATGGACCTCGGCCCCACGCACCTGAAGCCTATGCGGATGGGGCAGGTCGCCGAGGCGGTCGGCGTACACGAAACCACCGTGAGTCGGGCGGCGGCGGGAAAGTATATGTCCACGCCCCACGGGATTTTTGAGATGAAATATTTCTTCACGCACGGCTACACGAACTCCGACGGCGAAGTCGTGAGCAACGAGAGCGTCCGCCAAGCCATCGCGCAAATCGTGAAGGAGGAAAATCAAAACCGTCCTTATAGCGATCAGGACATTGTCAAACTTCTAGCCGACCGGGGCATGCCGGTCGCTCGACGCACCATCGCAAAATACCGCGAGCAAATCGGCATCCTGCCGAGCCATCTTCGGAAATCTTTCTAAAGCGATTCCGGTTCAGTGCCGGACATGCGAGCCGCTTTGCAAGTGGCGCCCGGCTTGCTTTACCTTCGCCTCGAGCGCCACGGTGATGATCCGGGCCGCGTCAGTGTCACTAAGTTCATCAGTGTTCAGGACCAGATCGTAGTTCGTCACATCGTTGATGTCCTGGCGGAAGTTTTCGAGAATGTAATTCTTCCTCGCGCGGTCGCGGCGGGCGACCTCCTTCACCGCTTCGTCCTGCGAGACTTTGTAGATTCTCGCAAAGCTGCGGATGCGGACTTCGAGATTTCCCACCAACCTGACATGCAAAGCGATAGCGATGTTGCGCGTGATGAAATTTCCACCTCGCCCGACGATCACGGCGTTTCCAGATTGGCCAAGCCGCAGCACGGTCTCTGCCGTTTTGGCGACAGCCGTGTAGACGCCCGGATGCAGCCCCAGCGCCTCGCCGAGCATATCCATCAAATGCTTCGTGCGGTCTTCAGGAAAAAATCCCTCCGTGCTTTTCGGCAAGCCGTGCTCCTCGATGACATGGTGAACGAGCCGTTGATTGAAAAGCGTCCACGGCCGATGGCGCGGGATGTTGGGGTTTTCGCAAAGTTGGCGAACGAGTTCGGCTGCGATTGGATTTCCGCGAGCGCCGGCGGCTTGGGAAATGGTGATCACAGGCCCTTCAGCTTTTTGGTGTGGGATGTCCTCGCTCCAAAAAGAGGATGACTCTACGAAGGCTCGACAAAAGTCGATTTGATTATCGGTTTTCATAGGGGGATTAGACTTCGAGCACGATGCCCCCGTCCCAACAACCCAATCAAGAAAAAAATTAACGCGCGCCAAGTACCGGTTTGTCCTTCGAATGCGCCATGAAATAAAGAACGGGAACAGCCATGCGACTGATGAGGAGCGAGGCAATTTCGCCGGCCATAAGCGAGATGGCGAGACCTTGAAAAATCGGGTCTGCCAAAATGACCGCGCCGCCGACCACCACCGCCATTGCGGTCAGCAACATCGGGCGGAAGCGCACGGCCCCGGCATCGATCACGGCTTCATCCACGGGCATTCCTTCGCGCAGGCGTTGCTCGATGAAATCAACTAGGATGATGGAATTTCTCACCACGATCCCCGCACCAGCCATGAAACCGATCATCGAGGTGGCCGTAAAAAAGGCATCCATCGCCGCGTGGGCGGGAAGAATGCCGACGAGCGAAAACGGAATCGCCGCCATCACAATCATCGGTGTGCGGAACGACCGGAACCAGCCGACCATCAGGGCGTAGATCAAGAACAGCACGGCGGCGAAGGCCAGACCGAGATCCCGGAAAACCTCGATCGTGATATGCCACTCGCCATCCCATTTCATGGCGGGCTTGGCATCGGAGAAGGGAATTGAGGCGTTGTAGATCTCGAGCGGCGAGCCGTCCCCGCCGAACTTGGCGGTGTCGATTTTTGCGAGCGCCTTGTTCATTTGTAGGATGGCGTAGACCGGACTCTCAACCACACCGGCGACATCGCCGATCACATAGGTCACGGGCATGAGGTTTTTGTGGTAGATGCTCTTGTCGGTGATCGTTTCCTCGATGGTGACGAGTTCGCGCAGCGGAATGAGCGGGGCGCTGGAGACCGAGGAACCGGGCTCGGGGAGCGCGTTGGCATCCCCTGAGCGCACGCGCAGAGCGAGAAGTTCCTGCGGCGTGGTGCGGAGGGAGCGGGGAAGCTCCAGCACGATGTCGATGTCCTCCTTCTCGCGCGGCACATGCAGCAAGTCGATCGCCTGCCCGCCCACAGCGAGGCGAAGAGTTTGAGAAATCGTTTCGGCGCTGACTCCGTGGAGGGCGGCTTTTTCCTTATCGATGACAAAGCGGGCTTTGGGCTGATCGGCCTCGATATACCAGTCCACATCGACGACGCCGGGCGTTTCCTTGAAAACCCGGATCACCTCCTTGGCCAGCGCGTGGCGGGCTTCTTCGTTCGGGCCGTAGATTTCGGCGACGAGGGTTTGAAGAACCGGCGGGCCGGGCGGAACCTCGGCAATGGCCACTCGGGCATTGTGTTTCTCCGCGATGGCTGCAAGGGCTGGGCGGACTTGCTTGGCGATGTCATGGCTCGCGGCCTTCCGGTCATGGCGATCTTGGAGGTTCACTTGGATGTCGGCGACATTCGCTCCACGACGCAGGAAGTAATGGCGAACGAGTCCGTTGAAATTGAACGGCGAGGCGGTGCCCGCGTAAACCTGCGTATCGATGACCTCGGGTTCCTGTTTCACCACGGACGCCATTTCGCGCGCCACGGCGGCGGTGCGCTCGAGAGAGGTTCCCTCCGGCATGTTGAGGATCACCTGGAACTCGCTCTTGTTGTCGAACGGCAGCATTTTCACCTTCACCCAGCCGATGCCGACCATGGCCATCGAGCCCAGCAGAAGCAGGACAATCCCGACGAGGAATCCCGCCCGAGCGGCTTTGTTGTGCAAGAGCGGCCCCATGACGCGGCGGTAGAAACGCGTGAAAAAATCCTCCTCGTGCGCGGAACTTCCAGCGCCGTGGATTTCACCGTGCCGGGCGAGGCGTTTTTCACCATTGCACCAGCGAAGAACCCGGATCGCCGCCCAAGGAGTCACGACAAAGGCGATGAGCAGGGAAAAAAACATCGCCGCACTCGCACCAATCGGGATCGGTAGCATGTAGGGACCCATCAGGCCGCCGACAAA
>JBIPMC010000070.1:0-8016 GCA_044369345.1 Terrimicrobiaceae bacterium | reverse complement strand
CGTGGATACACATCCGCAGGGACAAACATCCAACTTAACGCATCGGATGTCCTCTTCTCCAATCCGAACAGTGCTGCTGGTCTTGCCAATCCCGCCACCAACACGGGACGCCTTGGCATCACAGCTCAGAACATCCGCTTCGGGGAAAACGGATTTGCAATCGCCGGATTCAACTCACTCGATCTCACATCCACCAACGGCGCCAAAGCCGACTCCACGGGGGCCTTCTCGACAACAGGAAGTCTTTCCCTCTCCACTCCGCTTCTGACAGCCTCACAAGGTATATCCTACAGCCTCACGGCATCCTCTGCGTTGGCTTTGCTCGCATCAGGCGCCTCCTCAACCCTCACTCCGGGTCTAGGATCAACGCTCAATCTGGCCGGCTCCTCAGTGAGTTTAGCGTCAAATATAGCGCTTCCAAGCGGCTCACTCATTGCAACCGCCTCATCGGGAGACATCATTGTTTCCGGAACCCTGAAGGCCGAGGGAACTGCGAAAAATTTTTATGATGTGACCCGATTTACCGATGCAGGAGCCATCGAGTTGAACGCCAAGGCCGGTAAAGTGACTCTCGCCAGCGGCAGCCGTGTTTCTGTCGCAGCCGCTTCCGCAGGAGGCAACGCAGGTTCACTAACTATCAAATCCCCGAGCGGAATTTTTGTGAATGATGGGATCATCTCCGGGTCTGCAGGTCTCGCCGGACTCGCTGGAACATTCTTACTCGATGCAGGAACAATCGCATCATTTGCCGATCTTTCATCAGATCTTGCCTCGTCCGGCTTCAGTCGCGAACAAAACCTGCGTGTGCGCAATGGCGATATCGCAATTGATCAAAATCTGACCGTTCAGAAATTCACCCTCTCGACAGACAATGGCGGAATTGTCGTGAATGCTCGAATTGACGCATCTGGTGAAACCGGTGGCCAGATCAAACTGATCTCCAGAAACAACCTGACCCTCTCACCGACAGGAAGCCTGACAGTTGCTGCCCAGCGCTTCAGCAATGCCGGAAAAGGTGGCCATATTCATCTCGAGGCAGGCTCGGCGGTCAATGGATCTCCAAATACAGCCGCCCTCCTTGATCTCCAATCTGGTTCTAACATCAACCTCTCGGTCTCCGAGTTCGTCGCGGGCGATTATCTCACCGCCGGTTCCAGCGCCTTCAGGGGTAAATTCAAAGGAACCCTAAACCTCCGCGCCCCACGAAGCGGCAACGATGTGCGCATCGACCGGATAGATTCTACTATCACCGGCGCCTCCGCAATCTCGGTTGAACCATTCCGAATCTACGAACCGGCTGGCGGAACTATGAACATCGCCTTGCGGAATACCATCAATACAGACAACACCTCTTTCATGAACGCCGGCGAAGCCACCATGCTCGCCCGTCTTCTTCCCGGTGGAAGCACTCTGGGAAGCGTTCTAGCCATCACTCCAGGTGTTGAAATCATAAACCGCACCGGCGACCTCACGCTGGGCTTGGCCAACAACTCCAACGCAGGAAGCACCACTGCAGAGGCACTATCAGGAGCGGACTGGGACCTCTCCTCCTTCCGTTATGGGGCCCGTCAAGCCCCTGGAATCCTGACTCTTAGAGCAAAAACCGACTTGATATTCAACAACACCCTCAGCGACGGATTCACGCCAATTGCTCAAGGAACTGCGGCGAATTTCGCGGACATCGGGCATTCCCAAATGTGGCTAGCTACTCCGCAGAGCATAAACAATCTGCTTCCGACAAACCTTCAATCCTGGGGCTACCGCTTTGCAGCCGGCTCCGATATGGCATCCACCTCCCACCTACGCACTGTGTCTGCGGATACCCTTGGTGGAAAGGGGTCAATACTCGTTGGAGAGTTCTATGCTGCCGTGCCGAACTCCGCCACCTCGGGAGCCAACGCCGCAATTGGCAAGGACGGCCAGACGGCCGACTCTATTCGAATCTCGAGCACAACATCGGATCGCGGCACGCGTTATGAAGTCGTTCGCACAGGCACTGGAGATATCGACATTGCCGCCGCGAAAGATGTCCAACTTCGCAACTCTTTCGCTACCATCTACACCTCTGGCGTAGCCTTGCCCGATCCCACAAGGATTTTTAAAACCGGCGATTTTTCCCTGCCGATTGTGGTGCGTGCCAGCCGACACCCCGAGCAGGGCAATCTTGGCGCGGTTCAACAAGCCTACAATCCCTCCTATACCATGGCAGGCGGCCTTGTTGCCATCTCCGCAGGCAATGACATCGGCCGCTTCACTCGGATCAACGGACAAACTGTCGCCGATGCCACTCGTCAACTCCCGACCAACTGGCTCTATCGGCGCGGACAGGTGGATTCCGCCACAGGGCTATTCGCTGAAGGCGGCGTCGGAAATCCCGGAAGCCTTGGTTCGTTCACCGACCAGTCGGCCTCCACCACTTGGTGGGTTGATTTCAGCAATTACTTCGCCGGCTTTGGGGCCTTGGGAGGGGGAGGCGTTACGCTTGCCGCTGGTAGGGACTTGATCAATGCCGATGCCTCCGTGCCAACGAACGCCCGCATGGCCGGCTTGGACAACAACCAACGAATTGCTCCGTCTTTAGCCAAATTCCAGCAACTCGGTGGCGGAGATCTTTTCGTTACGGCGGGTCGCAACATCGATGGTGGTTCATTCCTCGTCGACCGTGGAGGCGCATTGCTCCTAGCCGGTGCTGAAGTCACGACGAATTCCGCCCAATCCCCCTCGCGCGGCAATATGGGAACCTCCGGCCAATCTTCCTTGGTTAACGACGAACTTGTCTGGCAACCCGTCACTCTCTTCGGATCGGACTCGACATTTACCGTCAACGCCCGGGGTGACATCTTGATCGGCGCTGCCACAAATCCTTTTCTTCTACCTCAAGGGGTGAACAACAAGTTCTGGTATAAAACCCAGTTCAATACGGTAAATCCGACCTCTGGCGTCTCCGTCAATTCCTTCGGAGGAGCCATTACCCACCGCCTCGCGGTCACTCTTCCGGGCGATTCCCTGGCCATTCCAGTCCTTGAGGCAGCCTATCGGCAAACCTCCGCCCTTTCACCCCAATCCGCTGGATACTTCCGCCCATGGTTGCGACTCTCCGAATTGAACACCTCCATGTTCCGGACAGCGGCCACGGTGACCCTGCCAACCCTGAAGTCGAACGCCTTTGGTGGAGATATCAATATCGTCGGACCACTCAACCTCTTCCCGTCACCACAGGGAGGATTGGAGCTCCTCGCCTCTGGGGCCCTCAATGGTCTCAACCCCTCAGGCATCACAACTACGACCGTGGATGGGGCCAGCAAACAGGTCACCGCTTGGACAGCCACCAGCATTAACCTCTCTGACGCAAATCCCACAGCCCTCGCACGCTCCACGACTCCCTATTCCATCCAAGCCTCACTTGGTGTTCGCGACGCCCTGACGCTCCGGGACACCACCCTCAATTCGTTTACGGATTTTGACGCCGCGTTTTCCGAAACCGGAGCATTCACGGGCGAGGCGGCAGCCATCGATGTCAAGAGCGCTCTGCACAATGCCTCGCCTCTGCACTCAGGCAACGCAAACCCTCTGCGCCTCTATGCGACCGGCGGAGATCTTACCGGCATGACCCTCTACTCTGCCAAAAAAGTCCAGACGATGGCCATGCGCGATATTACAGACATTGCTTTTTACTTGCAGCATACTGGATCGGAGGATGTCTCCATCGTCTCGGCCGGGCGTGACATCATTCCTTTTAATGAAAACTCAAGCCGCCGTGCGACAGCTGACGATCTGAGGTTGGGCAACCTCATTGTTGACGAGGCTATGGACACGGCGGTTGACGATGCCATCGGCACTCCTGTGCAAACCAAAGCCCTTCCTGGCGACATACAAATCGGCGGCCGGGGAGTTCTCGAGGTTCTGGCTGGTCGAAATGTGGATCTCGGCACCGGTTCCAACCTCATTGATGGTCGCGGCAAAGGCATCACCAGCATCGGGCGCTCCAGAAACCCGTTCCTGCCTTTCGAGGGAGCTGAACTCGTCGTACTGGCTGGTGTGGGTAGTAACTCGGGTGGCCCGGCGATCGGCTTAGCCAAGAGCATTTTCAATTTCTCCGCTCTCAAGGGTGGGATGCCCACCACAGAGTTCGCCGCTGTCAGCGCTCTGAAGGGCCTGTTTGTCGAGCTCGCCCGCATTGGCGAGTCTGCCTTGGAATCAGGCGACTACTCCGAGGGCTATAACTTGGCGAATAAATTCTTTGGATCTGCCACATCAACAGGCGACCTCTTCACCCGCGCCCGAGACATCCGCACCGCCAACGGCGGGGCCATTACCATCGCCACGCCCAGCGGAGGGGTGACCATGGCCTCGGACATCTTTGGCAATCCCCTCACCCCTCCGGGTATTGTCACCGAATACGGCGGATCAGTTTCCATCCTCACCGACGGGAATGTGAACATCGGCCAAGCCCGTATTTTCACCCTCCGCGGCGGCGACCTGACTATTTGGTCCTCCAACGGGGACATCGCCGCAGGCAACGCTCCGAAAACCGTCGTCACCGCTCCTCCGACCCGAGTGTTAATCGATGCCACGAGCGCCGACATCCAAACCGACCTCGGTGGCCTCGCCACTGGTGGTGGTATCGGCGTGCTTGCAGCTGTGGAAGGCATAGAAGAAGGTGCTGTCAACTTGATTGCCCCAGGCGGAACGGTGGACGCCGGCGATGCAGGCATCCGCGCCACAGGCGACATCAAGATCGCGGCAGCCGCCGTGGTGAATGCCGACAACATCTCCGCAGGCGGCACTTCGGCAGGAGTGCCCTCCTCGCCCACCGTCGCCGCACCGAACATCGGTGGCCTGACTTCCGGTTCATCGTCATCCGCCGCTGCCAGCAGCGCAGCAAGCCAAGTCAGCCAACAATCCAAGCAGGAAGAGAAACCCGTCGAGGACACCCCATCTCTCATCACCGTCGAGGTCCTCGGATATGGCGGCGGTGACAGCTCATCCGAAAAAGAGGATGAAGAGACCTCGGCGGAGGGCTAAGTGGATAAATCTCCTCGCTGGATTTCGGTTTCCCTCCTTGCCTGCTTGGTAGTTGTCTTGGCCACGATCGCTCTCGACAGTGCAGCCCGTCTTGGCGGCGTCGAGAAAATCTCTGCGGTCACTTTTTCGGAAACGCCGCCGAATTCGCAACCACTGCCTCCCGGATGCCGTCAGGAAACCATTCTTCTGCCCCAAGCCTCGGTCGATGCCCGTTGGTGGGTGATCCACACGCGCGAGATGCTTCGCGAAGGGGCTTGGCGGATTCGCCACAACGATTTGGACAACGCGCCTGCAGGTCGCGAAGTGCACTGGAGCTCCTTCCTCATGTGGGTTCTCTCCGGCCTCGCTTGGATTCGCTCGTGGGAAACCGGCGAGCCTGTCCACCATTTCGTGGCAAATGCCGCGCTGGCAGCCGGCCCCTTTTTGATGATCACGCTTCTGGGCGGATTGGTTCTCATGGCCGCTCGCGCTTGGGGATGGTCGACAGCTCTCTTTTACCTCTTGGTTCTGATAACAACCCGCGCCGTGATGCGCACCTTTTTCCTTGGCGAGGCCGATCACCACGGGATCGTGCTGGCCTTTGCCTCGGCGTGTCCGCTGGCTCTTCTTGCAGGCGGGTGTGGATTTTCCAAAACACAAAAAACCAAGCGCGAAAAACGGCCTGAGGCAACTAGCATGCACCGTTGGATTGTCGTCTCCGGGATCGCAGGCGCAGCGGCGTTGTGGGTGAGCGCCTCCACCACCCTGCCGATCCTCGCGGGCACCGGCTTGGGAATCCTTGCCTGCGCCCTATTGCTCAAACCAGAACCCGGCACGCAGCAAGCACCGGGAATTTGGTTTCTCTGGGGACTCTCCGGATGTCTGGCGAGCCTCGGTTTTTACCTTTTGGAATATTTCCCAAACCACATGGGGTGGCGACTGGAGGTGAACCATCCCCTCTATGCCCTCGCTTGGCTCGGCGGCTGTTGGATTCTCGACCAAGCTGTGGCTTGGCGCGCGACGGGACGATTTCCAGTCCAAGGCTTCGGCGGTTCCCTTCGGTTGATTCTCGCTTTGGTGGTTTGCGCCGCCCCGCTGGCCGCCATCCTCTTCGCAGGTGACCGCGTCTTTTGGGTGTCGGACAAATTTCTTCTCTCCCTTCACAAGGAATACATCCTCGAGTTCCAGAGCCTTTTTGGTCTCTACGGAAAAGAAAAACAGCCCCTGTGGATTCTGCTTTTCTACCACTTCTGGATTTTTGCCATTGCCGCCGGGATCGCCTTTTTGGGAATCCGTCGATCCATCGACTGGAAGCTTCGTTGTGATCTGTGCCTCTTGGCTCCGCCGGTTATCGTGATGCAGTTGCTCGCCGTGTGGCAGGTGCGCTGGGGATCCGCCGCCTCGGCACTTTGGGCGCTCGTGGCGCTGGCCGTCTTCGCCGCATTCCTTCGCCTGCCATCCGGCCATTCCTCCCGCTCGTTCGGCGTCATGGGAGCCTTAGCCTCCATTGCGATCGCATTCTTCAGTGCCACGCTCCCGACCGCCGTCGCCAGCTATCACGAGGAGACCACTGCCCTAAACTCGCCGATCGCGGAGTCTGTCGGAGGCAATCTCCTCCTGCGCGATGTAGCCCGCCGCATTTCGGAATCCTCGCCGGGCGCCGTGCCAACCGTTTTAAGCGGCCCGAATTCCTCAACCGAGCTTTCCTACCAGGCCGGACTCAAGACCCTCGGGACGCTCTATTGGGAAAACATGCCGGGGCTGAAGGCCGCCGCCCGCATTTTTGCCGTCCCTGACGGTGACGAGGCCCTTCGCTTGCTCAGCGCCTCCGGAGTCACACACATCGTCGTGCCTTCCTGGGACAACTTCGCCGCCGCCTACGACGATCTTTTGGCGAAAACCGAGGGACGCCCCGACGGCATGGCGTTTTTCAAATCCATTCTGGAAAACGAGGAATATCCGACATGGCTGCGCCCGTTTGCCTACCCCATTCCTAGCGGCTCGGGCATCGATTCCCAATCGGTAAGAATCTTCGCCGTTCTCCCTTCGCAAAACGCCTTTGAATCATGGTTCTACAAAGGCGTCTATCATTTCGAGTCCGGTCAACCGGAAAAAGCGAAGCGGGCCTTCGAGCAAGCAGCCCTCCTTCGCCCCGCCGATCCACGCGTGAAAACCTACCTTAAGAATCTCCCAGCCTCTCCTTCAAACTCCACGCAGCCATGACAACCACACACCTCCTCTCCTCGATCCTGCTCCTTGGCCACCTCCACGCCGCCGACCCGACCCCAGCGGTCTCCGAATTGCAAGCCGCCGCATCCTCGGGAAAAGCCAGCGCGCAATTCCAACTTGGCCGAGCCTACTTTCGAGGCGATGGCGTAGCCGTCGACAAAGCCAAAGCCCACGAATGGATTTTGAAATCCGCCGAACAAGGCAACCGCGATGCCATCACCAGCATGGGTTATTTTTATTCCCAGGGAGTCGTCCTTGAAAAAGACGAAGTCAAAGCCATCGAGTGGTTCCGCAAGGGCGCCGAGGCGGGTTCGCCGAAATCCCAAATGAACCTTGGCCTGATGCTCCGACAGGGAAAAACCATCACCCTCAACCATGATGAAAGCATACAATGGCTGGAGAAAGCCGCCTCCACCGATGACGCCGATGCCGTCCGCACTCTGGGCCAACTCTATTTCCTAGGCGACGCCCTCCAGATGCCAGTTCCACAAAAATCCATTCCCTACCTCACAAAAGCCGCCGAAGCGGGCGACCCCGCCTCCATGAACATGCTCGGCGTCGCCTACCGCGAAGGCCACACGGGAAGCATCGACAAGGAACAAGCCAAGGCGTGGTTTCGCAAAGCCGCCCAACTTGGCGAAGTCAAAGCCCAGTCGAACCTCGGTCACATTCTAGGAGTGGAATCCCCCGCCAGTCTGGACCGCAAAGAAGCTCTCAAGTGGCTACTCATTGCCAAAGAACAGGGCGAGGCCACATCCATCAAAACCTACAAGGAACTCCTGC
>JBIPMC010000069.1:0-8092 GCA_044369345.1 Terrimicrobiaceae bacterium | reverse complement strand
GTGAGCGGTGTCGGTTTTGTTCACACCACCACTGTGCACCGGCCCTCCCGCACTAAACGATCTTCTTCAAAAGCCGGATTCGGGATTAATCCGGCAGTTGGGTGAATGGATTGGGCGGGGTAGTTGCTTGCCTCTGTGGGTATCGAGCAAAAGTCGGCTGCCTCCACGGCTCATCCTGCGGGTGAGGAAAAATCTACCACTCCTCCCGGAAAAAACGACCACCCCGCCCCGGCTCCGATGTCCGTCGATACCAAAGGTGAGCGTTACCAAGTCCAATGGAACGACTCAGCTTTGATGACTCCGCTCGGCCAGTTGATCTTCTTCGCTCAATTTCTCCATGCAGGCGGCCGGTGGGAGGATTTCTACCGCGAGGCACCCTTCGGCTTCACAAGCCCGCACGCCTCCGCTCACGAAGATGTGCTCTGCTCGATGGCGCTCTCTATTTTGTGCGGGCACATGCGCTACGCCCATGTCAATGCCCTGCGCTTCGACACGGTGACCCCGGCGATGCTCGGAATGCGCAAAGTCGTCAGCGAGGACAGCACACGGCGCAACCTCAAGAAGCTTGACAAAATCGGGGCGCGCCGCTGGCAAGGCAAGCATCTGCGCGCCACTTGGGAGCGCTCGCCATCTTATTTTGTGCCGTGATTATTGACAATCTTTTGACACTTCGCCGCGCGCAATCGGCTATGGTTGTCTCCTCATGAAAAAACAACCATTACTCAATACCTTTTTAGCCGCCTCACTGAGTTTTACTATTGCAAACGCCGAGGAAAATAGACCAGACCCCTATGTGGCTCATAAAAAAGCCGAGCAGCCTGTAGCCAAAATCGAAGTTCCGCCCAAGTTTGAACCGATCTCGATATGCTATGAGGAATTCTCCGTTCCTCTGGCCATGGCGGCCTCATTACAGCGCTCACATCCCGACAATGCGGCACTCTATGCTAAGCTGATCGAATCCCTTGAAAAAAATGGCGTCCAACAAGAGACTTTCACGATGCTTCGTGCGCATTCAGGTGAGAGATGTAACTCTGAAAGCTCTTACTATAAGCATCGACTATCAGAATTAGATCTCGCAAAAATGCCCAAAGCTTTGGAAACTGAACAAGTACTAGTATCCAAAGATATTGAAAGTCAACCATTCGGCTTCAGTTTAGAATTAGAGGTGACGCTGTCAGAGGATCGAAATTACGCTGATCTTCTTATAGAAACGAAACATTCGGCTTATGGAGGCAAGACCATACATGGCGTTGGCATCCATGAGGTGGAAACATTTGATTACGAACAACGACGTATCTCAGGCAGCTCCGTCCTGACGGTCGGCAGCCCTTGTTTGGTTGGAACCATGAATCATCCGACCGTTTCCGAAGTGAATCCGGACTCGGCAAAGCGCGTCTCGTTTGCTTTCATAACGGCGACGCTTCTGAAGTAGCCATGCGGGTCGCCTTGATCACCCTCCTTCCCATGTATGCCGCCGCCGTCCTCGTGATGGTCGGCGGCCATCGCATGTCCCGGCGGGAAGTGGTAACCTGCAAGCCGGCGGACCGCACGCGCCTATTAGATTTCGATGAAGTTTTGCGTGGCGAACTCGCCCGTTTGGATGAGGTTTACGCGAGTCACCTCAAGAGACTGGCGGCCGCCACACTCACGGAACAACCTGACTTGGTCGGCAAGCAGGCAAAAGAAATCGCCGGAGTCCGCCTGATCCGGGTGTTTTTCAAAAAGGGCACGGATCTCAGCATCCTGCCGGATTGGAAAACCACGGATCTCCCTGAAATCGCACTCAGCAAAGGCGAGCGTCCGATGGACTCTCAGAAATCCGTGGTGCTTGAGGCCGCGATGCTGAACGAACCGCTACCGCAAAAAGGCAAATGGCTCGCCACCGCCGATACTAGGCACCTTGTCCACTGCCTCCAGCCTGGGCCTGGCAAGCTCGTCGTCTTTCTGATTGAGCGTGCCGTGGTGGAAGAGCGCACCGCGAGACATCTGGCCACCTGGTTGAAGTCTCCGCTTACACCACTCCGCGAGGCAGGCCAGCGGCTGGTGATCGAGCGCCCCAACGGCAGTGCGCTGGATACCTTGGGAGGCGAGCAACATGGCCCGGCCGCGTCCATCATTCCGATCCGAACCAACTTCGGTGATTGGCAACTCCGCTCATGGGATGGTCTGGTCATTTCCCAGATCCGGGATCCGGCAACTTTGGCGGTAACCACCACGATTGCCATCCTGTTGGTCATTTCCGGCTCGCTTCTCCTGCTCCAACAAAAACGAGCTCTGAAACGCGCCGCCGAGAGGGTCTCCTTCGTCAACCGCGTTTCCCACGAACTGGGGACACCTCTCACCAACATCGCGCTCAATCTCGATCTCGCCACCGAGACCATCCCCATCCGCCCGGACGAAGCCCGCCGCCGCCTCGGACTTGTGGCGGAGGAAATCGAGCGTCTGTCCCGCCTTGTCGCCAACGTGCTAACCTTTTCCCGCCGTGAGAGAAACACTCTCGAACTCAAGCCGGTCCGCTGCGTGCCCGCCGAGGTTGTCCGGCAGACTCTAGAAAGCTTTCGTCCCGCACTGGAGCGGCGTGGCATTGCTATCGACGCCGATCTTTCCGCTGATCAACCTGTGCTGATGGACCCGGATGCATTCAGCCAAATCATCGGCAACCTGATCTCCAATGTCGAGAAATACGCCGCCGCCGGCAAATGGTTGGGGTTTGCTTGCAGGATGGAGACGGATTTTCTCGTTGTGGAGGTTCGTGACCATGGCGACGGCATTCCCTCATCCGCCCGGCAAAGGATTTTTGACCCCTTCGAGCGTGTGCTCCATGCCACCAACGAGGGAGCCAGTGGCACCGGACTCGGTCTTTCGATTGGCCTCGACCTCGCGAAGCGCATGGGAGGCACTCTTGAGTTGTTAGAAAGCGAAGACGGAGCCTTCTTCCGCCTGCGCATCCCCGCAGCGCCATCGCTGGCAATCAGTTCCGAAACCGACGCCGCATGACGATCCTCATCGCCGAAGACGATCCGCTCACGCTCGACGCCCTCGCCGCCTGCATTGAAAGCGAGGGTTTCAAAACCTTGCGCGCCTCTAACGGTCGACAGGCGGTGCAGCTCTGGCGTAATGGCAAACCCGACCTGCTCTGCCTCGATATCATGATGCCGCATGTCGATGGCTACGAAGTTTGTCGCCGTGTGCGGGCTAGCGACCGGAACGTTCCGATCCTTTTTCTCTCCGCCAAGAACCAGGAGGTTGATGTGGTTGTCGGTCTGGATCTCGGAGCCGATGATTTCATACGCAAACCATTCACCCGCAAAGAGGTTATGGCCCGAATCCGCGCGACTTTGCGACGCAACGCACCTCGGGATGCAGCAGACGGTTTCACGCTGTATGACCTAACAGTCCAACCCCGGAAGCTGATCGCTGAGCGTGATGGCAAGAGCATTGATCTCACCCCGCGCGAGGTTTCGATCCTGCGGCTGCTTTACGACCACGCGGGCGAAGCCGTCACGCGCGATGCCCTGCTCGATACCTGCTGGGGACTTGATTATTTCCCGGATTCGCGCACGCTCGACCAGCACATCCTGTTGCTGAGAAAAAAGATCGAAAAAGATCCGGCGAATCCCTCCATCATCCAAACCGTACGCGCCATCGGCTATCGCCTAGGTGGCGCTTGAAAGCCTGGTTAACCATCGGGCATCGGTATCCTTATGGCAGCTTTTGTTTTCATCCCACTCGGCTGTAACCACTCCTACCTTGATGCGCTCGTTCTCCTCGCGGGAATTGCGTTGGCGTGGAACCTCCACAATCGTGGCATCGATGATCGATCCGGTCTTGGTAAAAACACCCTCGGCTTCGAGTTTTGTCGAGAACATTTCGAAGAGTTCGCGCTCGAGTCCTTTTTCCCACAAGGCTTCGCGGAAACCCCAGAAACTCGAGTAGTCGGCAACTCATCCGCCTCGGACGAATCAAGGCCGAGTAAAATCCAGAGAACAATCGAAAACAGGGTATTATGATAGAAATAAAGACAGGATTTGAGGCAGCAAAAAATGACAAAGTGAACTTGCCAAAAGCCGCTTTTTGAAAAACCGCGTTTGGCGGCACCAACCAAAATCAATTCACGAAAATTTCAAACCGCCCTTGAGTTTGGACTTTTTTTAAAGTGTCCCGGTAGCGTTCGGTTTCGGTGAGCGCGACCGCCTCGGGTGTCGTCGGGTGCGCCCCAGACCATGCACACGGCCTGAAGCCCTCTTCAATAGCCGCGAAGGCTTTTCGTTGAGATCGGCAGAGGTTTTTGAATTGGGGATTTGATCGGCATATCGCTCCTCGATTTCCGAAAGGGTGGCATTGCTGAGGTTGAGATGCGGGAGGGTGGTGAGCGCGAAGGGGGTACCTTTCTGAATGCAGACCTGACTCAGGAAAAGATGGCGTCTGCAACAGAGATGCCCAACTTAGAAAAAACCTGCTCGGCGGCTGTTACATTCTCGGAATCGACTCGGGCACGAAGGATCGCGGTTTTTTGCCATGACACAAAAGTGCACGATTGTGCGCTCGCGTCAAACTTCCGGCGTATCCCTTGGGGCGATTACTCCACCGTCACGCTCTTCGCGAGGTTACGGGGTTTATCCACATCGCAGCCGAGTTCGCTGGCGATGTGGTAGGCGAGCATTTGGAGCGGGATCACGCTGAGGATCGGGGAGAGGTAGAAGGGCGAGTCGGGGATGAGAATCACATCGTCGCAGACTTTGCGCAGGGAAGTGTCGCCTTCGGTGCCAATGGCGATGACTGGACCTTTGCGGGCTTTGACTTCCTCGATGTTGCTGAGGTTTTTTTCAAACACGGCATCCTGCGGGGCGATGAACACAGAGGGGGTTTCCTCGGTGACGAGGGCGATGACGCCGTGTTTGAGTTCCGCGCTGGGATAGCCGGAGGCTGAGATGTAGCTGATTTCCTTCAGCTTCAGCGCACCCTCGAGGGCGACCGGGTAATGCGCTTGGCGGCCCATGAAGAGGAAGTTGTTCGCGCGGGCGTATTTTTTCGCGATGGCGGCGACTTGGGTTTCGAGTTCCAAGGTCCTTGCAACGAGGTCGGGGAGTTTTTCCATCTCCGAAATGATATCGCGTCCGTCGCTGTGTGAGAGGTGGCGAATGCGGCCGAGTAGGAGGCCGAGCAGGGCGAAGATCGTGAGCTGCGAGGTGAAGGATTTGGTGGCGGCGACGCCGATCTCTGGGCCGGCGTGCATGTAGACTCCTCCATCACTCTCGCGGGCGATGGTGCTGGCGACATTGTTGCAGATGCCGAGCGTGCGGTGGCCTTTTCGCTGACTCTCACGAAGAGCCGCGAGCGTGTCGGCCGTCTCGCCGCTTTGGCTGATGACGAAGACGAGCGTGTCGCGGTCGAGCGGGATGTTGCGGTAGCGGAATTCGCTGGCGAACTCGCATTCCACCGGAATGTGCGCGAGGGATTCGATGAGGTATTCGCCCACGAGAGCCGCGTGGAATGCGGTGCCGCAACCGGAAAGAATCACTCGATCCGCGGCGCGGAGTTCGGCGTTCGTCATATTGAGTCCGCCGAGTTTGGCCGTTGCCTCTTCTATCGAAAGCCGACCGCGCATCGAGTCGCGCACGCTGTTTGGCTGCTCGTGGATTTCCTTGAGCATATAGTGGGGGTATTTGCCCTTGTCCACCGATTCGGCGGTGAACTCGACCTTGCTGACCTGAAAATCCGCGCCTGTGCCAGAGACCGTGGAAATCTCGAAACCGTCGGCTTGAATCGCCACAATCTCGTAGTCGTTCAGGTAAACCACCTCGCGGGTGTGGGCTACGATGGCGCTGACATCACTGGCGAGGAAATGCTCGTGCTTGCCAATACCGAGAACGAGCGGACTCCCCCGCCGAGCGCCGACGATCAGGCCGGGCACCTCGGCATGCATGACGGAAATTCCATAGGTGCCGATCACCTGCTTCAGAGCCTGTCGCACAGCTTCGACCAATCCGGCGCTGCCGCGGGCGGTGGAGCGATCAAACGCCTCTCCGACGAGATGGGCCAAAACCTCGGTGTCGGTTTGCGAGTGGAAAACATGGCCGCGCTCTTGGAGTTGTTCGCGGAGGGACTGGTAATTCTCGATGACGCCGTTGTGAACGAGATAGAGCTTTCCGGATTGGTCGGAGTGCGGGTGGGCGTTCTCGCGCGTGACCGCCCCGTGCGTTGCCCAGCGGGTGTGGCTGATGCCGGCCGAGCCGCGCACGGGGGATTTTTCGATTTCCGAGGCGAGATTCGCGATGCGGCCGACGGCTTTTCGCACCTCGATTCCACTGGGGTTCAGAAGGGCAAGCCCAGCGGAATCATAGCCCCGGTATTCGAGGCGACGAAGTCCGTCGAGCAAGACGGGAAGGGCTTCCGAGGGGCCGATATAGGCAACGATTCCGCACATGAAACGAGCGTGACAATTCCCGATCCTCCGCGCAAGCTCCGAACCAATATGACTGTCCAGCCCTCCTCCTCTTTTAAGTCCGGAACCTTGGCGATCATCATGGGCGGCGGCGCAGGCACCCGGCTCTTTCCACTCACGAAGGAGCGCTCGAAACCTGCCGTTCCACTCGGTGGAAAATATCGCCTCGTCGATATCCCGATCAGTAATTGCCTGAACTCCGGCCTGCGTGGCATCTACATCTTGACGCAGTTCAACAGCCACTCGCTCCACAGCCACATTAACGAAGCCTACAAGTTCGATCACTTCACGCCGAGCTTTGTCGAAATCCTCGCCGCGCAGCAGACCCCGGAGGGCTCGCGTTGGTATCAAGGCACAGCCGACGCCGTCCGCCAAAATCTCCGCTACTTCCTTGAGCATCCCTGCCAGTATTTTATCATTCTCAGTGGCGATCAGCTCTACAGCATGGATTACCGCGAGATGCTGAGGCAGCACATCGACAACAAAGCCGACATCACGATTGGCACGATCCCCGTCGAGCGCGAGCCCGCGCGTGGTTTTGGCATCATGGTCACCGACGCCGAGCGCCGCATACGGAAGTTTGTGGAGAAACCCAAGGAAGATGCCGTGCTCGACACGCTCCGAATCCCCTCCGACCTACTCCGGGCAATCGGCCAACCCGCCGAGGCGGACCTCTATCAAGCCTCCATGGGCATCTACATTTTCAACCGCGATGTGCTCGTCTCGTGCCTGGACAACGACATGGTGGATTTTGGCAAAAACATCATCCCGACCGCGATCGATCAGCACAAAGTGATGGCCTTCATTTTCCAAGGTTATTGGGAGGACATCGGAACGATCGATGCCTTCTTCCATGCCAATCTCGAAATGGCCGATCCGAAGCCTCGGTTCAGTTTCTACAACGCCGGAAGCAATGTTTACACCGTGCCGCTTTGCCTGCCCGCGAGCGTCGTGGGAGCTGTACGGATGGACCGCGCGGTGATCTCCGACGGCTGCATCATCGCCGATGCGGAGCTCGAGCGTTGTGTGGTTGGAACCCGCAGCATCATCCAATCAGGCAGCCGCCTGCGGAATGTGGTGATGATGGGAGCCGACCTCTATGAATCCGACAATCTCCGCCCTGTTCCCGGCGTGCCGCCGATGGGCGTCGGCCGTAACTGCCAAATCGAAGACGCGATCATTGACAAGAACGCCCGCATCGGAAACGGCGTGGTGATTTCCTCCAAGAAACACTCCCCGAATTTCGACGGCGACGGCTATTACATCCGCGATGGAATCGTCGTCATCCCGAAAAATAGCGTGATCCCTGACGGAACGAAAATCTAGCTGACATGAAAATCACATCCCGCCTCGCCTCTCTGCTTCTGCCGTTGCTGCTCGCTGGATGCTGGTTTCAAAATCCGCTTACAAACAAAGGCTCCGAAAATCTCAACACCTGGTTTCTCGGCGAATGGCAGCACAGGGACAAGAATGGCGTCGTCTCCCGTGCGCTTGTTACTCCGATCTCGGGCGATCTTTACCGAGTGCAGGTCTCGATGGCCGCCAAGGGAAGTCGCCGGGATTACGAGCTTGAGGCGTGGACCTCGCGTGTCGGGAATTCCGTTTTCGTGACATTCCTCAGCGAAAAAAATTCCGGAAACTTGCCCG
>JBIPMC010000068.1:0-8111 GCA_044369345.1 Terrimicrobiaceae bacterium | reverse complement strand
CGAAATCCTGATCTAAAATCCTCCCGTTGATGCCTCACGGCGAAGGTTTCTGCGCTGTAGGTGAGCTTGCCAGTGCCGGGCAATTCAAAGAGTTTTTAAAAAATTGGGAGTCGAACCATGGAAAATATCGCTACTAAAATCGGGCTCGAGCCGCAACCGACCGTCATCAGCCAGCGCCTTCGCACCTACATCAACCTGAAACTCGCGGCGATTGGTTGTCCAGTTGCCAACCTCGCTTCCGACGAAAATGGATTCGGCAATCTCGCCGAGTCGATGCTTGCCCATAATCGCGAGACCGCACGGTTGCTCTCGGATTACCAATGCCCTGCCGATTGGCGCATCCAGCGGTTTCTCGACGAATATCTCCACGAGACGGGGAAAATACCGCGCCTGCCTTCGCAGACTTTCATCCTCGACCGTCACGGCCTGGCTCGTGCGCTGTCGTTGCCGGCGGATGGCGACGAATTTGTCTCGGACATCGTCAGCAGTTACCGAGTCCGGCAAGGAGTGCTACACAATCCCGCCAAGGACCGCCGCACCACACAGGGCGTCTTTCACATTGCCGAGGGAGGGTTGCCGATTCCCGATGACAAAAAAGCCGTACCCCAAGCGACCTTTGCCCGGATGCTGGAAATCGCGCTCGCTCCGCCACGCGAGTTGATGCTTCTACCCTTCACCGCCGGCCGAAGCGAGGAGGCGGCTTGCATGGTTTCGCTGCTGCTCCGTCCGCTTGTTTGTCCGGCCGTTCCGGGATTCACGCCGGAGAAGCGCATGGAGATTCGTTTCTTTGCGCCGGGTAATCTCGTGAGCAACCTCGACTTCGTCGAAAGCATTTTTGGAAACGCCGGAGATCCTTTTTTGCCGCAGAACGACGCGGGTTTGGATGTGGAGCATTGGAGCGGCCACACAGGCTGCGTGATCTTGGCGCCGCACCTCACGCGCGTGACCAAGTGCGAGGCGGGCCTGCCGCCATGGGATCGCGCCACGGAACGCCAGCGCCGCGATGGCATGTGCTGGAAAACCGAGGACGAACTCTACAACGATGGCTCGGCCTGCAAGCTCACCGCCCGCAACAAGTCCGGTGTCATCGTTACGCTCATCGCCGACAATTATTTCGGCTACTGCAAAAAAGAGGTAAAAACCCAAATCGGTTTTGCAGCGAACCTGCACGGCCGGGCCGAGGAGGAACACTCGGGAGGCGCGCTGGTTTTTGCCTCCTACGACCTTGGCGAGGAATTCGACGGCTCGCTCCATGTGCGCCACCGCGGCCACACTCTGGAGGAGGCTGTGAGGTTACTGCCAGACGCGATCGAGTTGCGCCCCGGCGGCTATGCGGTGGACAAAAATCACCCCGAGATTTTCTATATTCCCACGGAGGCGAAGGTGAGCCTGCAAACCCTGCGCGTCTCGTGGACGGATGGGGTCGGCAAGGAGCAGTCTTTGAAGCTCCTACCCGGCCGTTTTTACATCCGGCCTTCGGGTTATCGAATCCACCTCCAGCGCAACGAGGGCGACAGTCGCTGGCGCCTTGTCGGCACGCGCGCCGATGCGGTCTTTTGCCACAAGCCCTGCACGGTCTCAGGCGGCGGAAAATCTGAAATCTCGAAATCGATTGCGGATGCCATCATTCAAGGCCCTGTCTATGTGTCGGATTTTCATGCCGACTTTGACCGCGTGGGTGAACTCCTCGCCCGCGACTACTCGAATCGCTTCCGCGATCCCGCACGCAACGGCAAGGATCTCCGCCCGGTACTTAGCGCCGAGCGTTCCCTCGGCTCGGTCATCAAACTTTTCACGCCCTCGTCAGCAGAATTCTCCGACGAATACAATGCGTGGCTCGACTCCGTGCCGCAGCATGTGAAGGAGCTTCTTTTCGTGGTGAAGCGTTTTCACAATTCCGGCCAAGGGAACGACTGGCGCTCGCGCTTCTCTGTGGATTCCGTGAACAGCCGCCCGGGTCACGAACTCAAATTTCAAAGCAAACACCTCGCCGCGGATTTCCTGCGGATCGGATACGAGCCTGATGGCTCCTGGCGCGTCTTCAGCCTGCGCCAGGATTTTTTTCCCGCCGCAAAACTCCAAATGGAGGACGACATCACCGCCTCGGTCGTGGTGCCGCTTTCCGCGCTCGCGAATACGCCGGGGGAGGTGCCTGGGGGGTCGGTGAAGTTCGCTGAAAACTGCGAATTCCGTCTCTTCCAGCGCCCCGACGATGCGATCCACCCCGGCTACGACAAACAAACCGAAAGCGACTTCTCCAAGCCGGGAAATTTCTTCTCCAACTACCAACCGCTCGATCGTGCGGAGGTTCGCGGGATTTTGGAGGACGCCGTGAATTTTTCGAAATTCACACGCCCCATGCAGGACGCGATCCGCGCTGCCCTCGATGGGGAGGAACCGCCGCGCTTTTTCGTTTGCTCGGCGTCGCCGCGCCTCGTGGATGGCAAGCCGACCAAAAACCCTCGCTACTTGCAGACTCGGCAGGATCTCATTCGGCCGATTGACGCCTATTTGGCCTCGCTGACCCGGAGACTCCTTCAACGCATTCCCGCCACCGAGCCGCTCTACACGCCGATCAACGCCATCCTGCCCGGTCGCCGAAACAACCCAGCGGAGAAGGGCATTCGCTCCCTGGCGGTATTCAATCCCATCCACCACCTCGAGCTGCCCGAGCTTTTCCTCGAATACTTCTGCTCGCTTACCGGCAAGTCGCCTTCCACCACAGGGGCGGGCAGTGAGGGCGCATTGACGAAAGGGCCCTTCAACGCACTCCCGCCGATCTACGATCTCAACGCCGCACTCGTTGCCCACCTTCTCACAAGGCAACCGGTTTATCTCACGGCCGCCGGCCATGTCGGCCCCAAGATGCGGGTCGACCATGATGTGAGCCTGCTCGTTCCCGAGGTCTGGTCACGCATGCTGCCTGCCGAGCGCTTGCCGGAGTTTCTCATCGGCCATGGCTGCCTCGAGCGTGTGCCCGACATCGAATGCGAGGGTCGCGTCCTGCCTTCAAGCCGTCTTGGCTGGCGCATCACAGAGAACTTCGTCCGGATGTTTCTCGGCCGTGTTTTCAACTACCCGCACCGCGTTTTTACGGAAGACCTCCTACGCCCGGAAACCCAAGACCTTGCCGCATTCTCCGATGGAATCGACAATATCGTGCAGACACAAAAATCAGTCGCCGAAGCGTATTTTGCGGATGGCGGAATCGAGTGGGCCTGCCCGCCGCTGCACGCCCTCCTGCACATCATGCGCGACGGGCATTTCGAAGGGAGGGGACTTAACGATCCCGCCGTGCGCGAGTTGTTTGATCCCGCAAAGGCGTTGGCGAGCGATTGGTATCGCGCGCGCCTCGAAAGCACAGCGGCTGGCGATCAGGAACTCTGGTCGCGGCATGTGAAAAACCTCGAAGCCTTCATTCGCCGGCCGGGAAACGAAGAGACCTCGCAGCGTCTCGGCCTTCATGCCCGACTCGATGCGGCTATGGCAAAGCTCCGCGAAACCCGCTTGCCCGGCTTCGCCGAAAGCCTCCGGGGAACCATCGGAACACAGCCGATCCCGGCCTGAGCTTTTTCCTAAATCACTTTGCCAAACCTCACCGATCTCACCTCCTTCCAGTGGACCCTCGCCGCCCTAGCTGGGGTGGGCCTCGGAATGAGCAAAAGTGGCTTCGGCGGAATGGCGATGATCGGGATTCTGCTGATGGCGCAAATCATTCCTGCCCGCGAGTCCACCGGTGTGATTCTACCGGTGCTCATTCTGGCCGATGTGTTCGCCGTACAGGCGTTCCATCACCACGCGGTTTGGCGTGTGCTTAGGAGGATCCTGCCTGCCGCTGTGGTGGGTGTGCTTCTCGGCTGGCTCGCGATGCCGCTCATTCCGGCAGGCCTATTCGCTCCGGTGATCGGTTGGATTGTCACCGCCCTGCTCGGCCTGATGATTCTCCAAAAATGCTCGCTGCGCTTGCAGGAGATCGCCGCCGAACATCCAGCCATCGCCTGGCCGCTCGGGGTGATGGCGGGATTTACCACAATGATCGCGAACGCCGCCGGTGCGGTGATGACGATCTACCTTCTTGCCAGCCGTCTGCCGAAATATGAATTCGTAGGTACGGCAGCGTGGTTTTTCTTCTCAATCAATGTCTTCAAAATTCCCTTCAGCGCCTCGCTGGGCCTGGTCACGCCGCAGACACTCCTCTTCAATGCTGCCCTAGCTCCGGCCGTGATCGCAGGAGTTTTTGCCGGGCGCTATCTGCTCGGAAAAATCAACCAGCAAGCCTTTGAGTGGCTTCTGATCGCCATGGCCCTCGCCGGCAGCCTCCGCTTGGCGATCGGGTGATGAATTAACCCGTATCCAGCAGAATTAACCATAGAGGAGAGAGTAAAGAGGGAGTTGGTCGATCCGGAGTAGCAGCCAAAAAAAGCGGTCAATCCTCGCCGAGGAGGAATTGGAAATCCTCGAGCGTGAGAGCGCGGGCGAAATTTTCCTCGCCGAGGATGTCTTTCGCCAAAGCGCCTTTTTGTTTTTGAAGGCGACGGATTTTTTCCTCGATGCTGTCTTTAACAAGCAATCGGTAGGCGAAAACGGTTTGCTTTTGGCCGATGCGGTGGGTGCGGTCGATGGCTTGGGCCTCGACGGCGGGATTCCACCACGGATCGAAAAGCACGACATAGGCCGCCGAGGTCAGATTCAAACCGGAGCCGCCGGCCTTGAGGCTGATGAGAAACACAGCGGGGCCGTCGTGGGTTTGGAACTCTTGCACGAGCGGCCCTCGGTCTTCGGTGGAACCATCGAGGCGGAAGGTTTTCCACTCGCGCGCGGTGAGCGCGTCGCCGACGAGATCCAGCATTGCGAGGAATTGGGAAAAGACGACGACCCTCTGACCCTCCTCCATGAGCGGTTCGAGGAGATCAAGGAGGGCGGAGAGTTTGGCGCTGTCCTCTTCCGGCGGGTCGGGATCGGTTTTTTTCTTTTTTGGTTTTTCTTCGAGCCCGAGGAGGCGGGGATGGCAGCAAATCTGGCGGAGGCGCAGGAGGCTGGTGAGAATATTGAAGCGAAGCTTGTCGAGCTGCTTGTCGGTTTGCGCCTTGAGGAGTTGAGCGCGGGCGCGCTTGATCTCGGCTTGGTAGAGCTTGGATTGGGTGCCTTCCATCTCCACGATGATGTCCTCCTCGACGCGCTCGGGCAGGTCGGAGGCGACTTCGGATTTTGTTCGGCGCAGAAGGAACGGGCGGGTGCGGGCGGCGAGGCGTTGGCGGGCGAATATGTCGTCCTTGCGGTCGAAATTTTTTACAAACCCGGCGCGATGGCCGAGAACACCCGGCATGGCGAATTGGAAGATGCTCCAAAGGTCGAGGAGGCGGTTCTCGATCGGCGTTCCGGTGAGCGCGAGACGGTGGCTGGACGATAAGGCGCAGGCGGCGCGGTTGTTTTGCGAGGTGGGGTTTTTGATGTTTTGCGCCTCATCAAGGATGACCGCACCCCACCGGACGGCACGGAGTTTTTCCTCCTGCGAGCGGAGCTGGGCGTAGTGGATGACGAGAAGGTCGAACGAACCGTCGAGCCCGGTTTTTCCAACGCTCTCGCGGTTCCAGACCTCGACGCGGAGGCCGGGCAGGAAGCGGGCTGCTTCGGAACGCCAGTTGTCCTGGACGGACTTCGGGCAGACAACGAGCGCGGGGCCTTCGAGTTTTTGGGTTTCACGCAGCCACTCGAGCCAGCAGAGGGACTGAAGGGTTTTGCCCAGGCCCATGTCGTCGGCAAGCACGCCGCCGAAGCGATTCCCCGTCAGATAGGCGAGGAAGTGGAATCCCTCGAGCTGGTAGGGCCGGAGTTTGGCGGTGATGGCGGAGGGCGCCGGGGGAGTGATGCGGGTCTGGATATCCTCGATGCGGCGGCGGACCTGCTTGCAGCGTTCCGAATCGAGCAGCGGCGAGTTTTTCTTGGCGAGCGAGCCGAGTTGGAGGGCATGAAGGCGTTGTTTATCGGTGGAAAAATCGTGGGCGGCCAGGCCGAGGTCGGCTAGTTCGCGGAGCTGTTCCTCGGAAATGTCAAAGTCGAGTTTGCGCCAGCCTTTTTTGCCGAGTTGGACCCATTGGCCGCAGGCTTTGAGGAGAAGATCGATTTCCTCCTGCGTGAGCGTGGTGTCGTCCACCTTCAGAGCCACGGAGAGATCGAACCAGTCGATCTCAGAGGATTCCTCGATATCGATCGAAATACGCCCGGAGACGGCTCCGTCACGCAGGCCGGCGAGGTTCTTGTCCAGAGACACCTCGATGTGATCGGGGCGCCCGGCGAGCCAGTCGAGAAATTGCTGAGGCCAAGATTTGGTCAAACGGAAATGCAGCGTATCGGGATCGCCGTAGTGCTCGATTCCCTTGAAGGGGATCGCCTCAAGCCATGAGGCGGCGGGGGCGAGGACGGATTTATCGGGGAGGGTGATCATTTCGTCGTCATCGTCATTGTCTGAATCCCCTGCGTCATCGAGCCATTCGGAGCCGCTCCAGATCGAGTGCTTCTTGTTTTTTTCCGTCCCTGCCCTGGCGGTGAGTTGAATGTGGGCGGTGCCGAGGTCCGAGTATTTGAGGCGGACATGGATGGCGAGAGTAATGCGGCGAATGCGGGAGTGAAGAGTCGGCGGCAGGGGTAATGCCATTTCAACTAGCGCGCGGATTCCGGTTTTCGACTCAAGGGCAGCAGCCGGAATTTCGATTGGCATCGGCTTGGAACGATTGTGGAACGGCCAACGATCGATCGGGTAGATGCCCGAGCCGCAAACATAATGGAGTGATTCGCCGGGGATGATGGCCATCGGTGCGGGAACACCCCGCCCATCCGCATCGAGGAGGTCGAGTTTGTAGACGGAATGTCCCTCCGCCGGGCTTTTCAGATGCCAGATGAGTGGGGACTTCGCGACGACGATGGGCAGGCCATCCTCTCCGAGCACATATTTCGGGAGAAGTTCGGGAGTGCGGCACAGCTTTGCGAGGCAATGCGTCAACTCCTTCGAAAAAGGGGCGATTTTCAGGGTGTTGATCGATCCATAGGCGTTTTGGAGGATGGCAAGAATGCTGACGCTGCCGGCATCGAGGAGCGTGGAATCGTAGTTTCCGTAGCGCAGGTCGGACTCGCATTCGCGAAGGGTTTTGATTTTGGCCGGAGTGAATTCGGTCTCACTTCCACTGCGGGCCAGGATTTTGGGGCCGCCGGGGGAAAGCTGGAGTTTCAACTCCACGCTTTTTGGGCGGGCTGTGGCGGTGTTGATTTGCCACTGTGCCAGTTCGTTTTCCCATTCGGCGATTTCGCGGTGACTGGAGATTGTTTTCGAGAGTTCCTCGATGAGGGCCGGATCGATTGCGGAGGCGACCGTCGGAGGAAGTGGGCAGTTTTTCTCTCTTGCGAGGATGGCGAGAAAGGCGAGGAAGTCCCAAGCATCGCGCGGTGGAAGGGCCTTCGGGTGGATTTCAAAGGTCGCGTTGAAATTCCAGCTGGTCTTGGCTCCAAGGGTCTGCAGGAAAGTGTTCTGGTTGACCGTGTGATTTCCGGTTTGGCGCCACCGCTCGGCAGCTTTCAAAAACGCTCCGGCTGGTCCGGCCAATGGGAGATTGACCTTTTTTGAAACCAGATCGGCAAGGGTTGGCTCGGTGGATGGGGATTCCTCAGGCACTTCAACAATCGGAGCCTCATTGATCAAAAGTTTAGCGACCGCCACCGCGTGTTTGCAATGACTGCCATAGGGACAGGTGCAATCGCCAATGACGCCCCCGGACTCGAGGGCGAGGTGGACTGAGTAGGATTTCAGTTTGTCAGAACCCAAAACAACAGCTTCGAGCATTTTTTCATTCCTTTTGATCGAGAGGACATGGCGTTTGGAGGCGAGGGCCTGGCCGCGCTGCTGTGTTTTTTTGGTGGAGGAAAAGAGGAAGACCTGAAGGGCTTCTTTATTTTTGGAAGTGATCGGTATCGACGAGGCGTGTGACATTCAGTTCGATACGGAAGAAGGGGAGCGCCGCGATCGACGCTCCCCTTCGAGTCAGTATGGTTTTACTGGCAGGCTTCGCACTCGCCGCCGTTGCGCATGGCTTCGATGGAGCAGGCCATTTTTTGCTCAA
>JBIPMC010000067.1:0-8153 GCA_044369345.1 Terrimicrobiaceae bacterium | reverse complement strand
CCGCTTCGGCCTACGGCCTACGCTCCGCAAGACAGCGAAACCAACCCCATACACCAATAAATCCTCTCATAACAACTGGACCGAATTTCGGGGGCACTCCACTCAAGGCCCAGAGAAACAAGGGCCACCCCTGCGAATCAAAAAACGGTAGGGACGCCGCGCTCTCGGAGTCCCATGCTGTGTACTCTCCGACCAGCGAAGCCAAGCCACGACTTTCCGCTATTCATTGACCTGCATATTTCGCTGCGTTCTTTGTTGCCTCTGTGGCCCCCCCAGATTTGCCAATTTTTGCATAAGATTTGCCAGCATGTGCATTTTTTCAAAGTGAGATTTCAGCTAGTTTCGGCGGCCAAAATCGAATTTTTCGGATCCATTTTTAGAGCCCGCTCTATGAAAAAAACTCTAATTGCCCTCGCCTTAGCCACCTCACTCCACGCGGCGGAAACGCTCGAGCAACGCTTCGAAAATCCGCCGCCCTCCGCGCAGCCGGGGGTCTATTGGTATTTCAATGACGGCAATCTGAACTCCGCGCAAATGACGGCCGAGTTGGAGAACATGAAAGAGGTCGGCCTCAACAAGGTGCTCTTTTTGGAAGTCGATATGGGCATTCCCAAGGGGCCGGTGCAGTGGATGACCGATCCGTGGCAGAAGGCGTTTGTGCAAGCCGTGCGCGACTCGGAGCGTCTCGGGATCGATGTGAAACTCGGCATCGGGCCGGGTTGGTGCGGAAGCGGCGGGCCGTGGATCAAGCCGGAGAATGCCATGCAGCATCTGGTCTTCAGCTCGGTGGACCTGAAGGGCCCGCAGACCGTGTCGCAGAAGCTGCCGGTGCCCGATCACCGCCACGCGCCATTCCTCACGATGCATCATCCGTTTTACGAGGATTTCGCGGTGTATGCCTTTCCGAGCACCCCTCCGGTGATTCCCGACATCAGCGAGAAGGCGCTCTACAAACGCGAACCCTACACCTGCTTCAAGTATGTGAAACCCTACCTGCCTACCGCCACGCATTACGCGGAGCCCGGGGCCGGGGGAGTGATCGCGCCGGATAAAATCATCGACCTTACCAAAAACCTGAAACCCGATGGCACGCTCGAGTGGGATGTGCCTGCCGGGGATTGGACGGTGGTTCGCATGGGTCGCCGTAACAATGGTGCGGGAACACGGCCAGCACCGAGGGCGGCCGATGGCTGCGAGTCGGACAAATTCGATGCCGAGGCGATCGATTTTCATTTGTCGAAATTCGTCGGTGTGTTGTTGGAAAAAATCGGGCCGCGCGCGAAGGAACATGGACTGACCAATCTCCACATGGACAGCTGGGAATCCGGCGCGCAGAACTGGACTTCGGCGTTTCTCGACGAGTTCAAGAAGCGTCGCGGCTATGATGCCCAGCCGTTCCTTCTGACCTATACGGGCAGGGTGGTGGAGGGCTTGGAGAAGTCTGAGCGTTTCCTGTGGGATATGCGCCTGACCGCGCAGGATTTGGTCCTCGAAAACCACGCGCAGCGCGTGAAGCAGTATGCCCACAAGCATGGATTCGATCTCTCCATCGAGCCCTACGACATGAACCCCGTTGGTGATCTCGATCTCGGCGCGGTGGCGGATATTCCGATGGGGGAGTTTTGGCACAATGGGAACGATTCGGCCTTCAGCGTTTTCGAGGCGACATCGATTGCCCATGTGATGGGAAAACCCATTGTCGCGGCGGAGGCATTCACCGCCAACGAAGCGCTGGATGCCCACCCCTGGTCGCTTAAGGACCAAGGCGACTGGGCGTTTGCAGTAGGCATCAACCGGATTTTTTTCCACACCTACACGCATCAACCGCTGAGCCAGGACTACAAGCCCGGCTTCACGCTCGGGCCACACGGCGTCCATTGGCACCGCAACCAAACCTGGTGGCCGATGGTCGGCGCTTTCCATCGCTACATCGCCCGTTGTTCCGAGATTCTCCAGCAAGGCACCGCCGTCTCGGATGTGCTTTATCTCACGCCCGAGGGCGCTCCGCACATTTTCCTCCCGCCGCCGACGGCGCTGGAGGGCACAGGTTTTTATAAAGACAAAAAAGGCTACGGCTTCGACGGATGCTCGCCCCGAATGCTCATCGAGCGCGCCGAAGTGAAGGACGGCTTGATCGCGTTTCCCGGCGGCACTTCCTACCGCGTGATGGTGCTGCCGCAGGTGCAGACGATGACTCCGGCCCTGCTTGAAAAAATCCGCGACCTTGTGAAAGTCGGCGCCACGATCGTCGGCAACCCCCCGCTCAAATCGCCCAGCCTCTCGGGTTATCCCGCCTGTGATACAGAGGTCGAAAACCTCGCCAAGGAACTTTGGGGAAGCCTCGATGCCCCTGCCGAACCGACCAAGAGAAGCTACGGCCAAGGCGCAATTTACTGGGGCGGATCGCTCTCGCCGGCATTCCCGGTGCCACCAAAATCCGGTGGCCCCCTCGTGGCGAGCCAGTGGATTTGGTATCCCGAAGGCAACCCGGCCGCCAGTGTGCCGCCAGGCTTGCGATACTTCCAGCGCACGATGGAAGTGGATGCCGCAAAGGCCGTGGAATCGGCCACCGCCTCGTTGAGCGCCGACAACGAATTCACACTTTGGATCAACGGAAAGAAGGTCAGCGAAGGCAAAGACTTCAAAGTTCCCGTGAAATCATCGATCGCGTCGTTCCTGCGTCCAGGCGCGAATGTGATTTCCGTGGCGGTCAATAATGCCGGCCCCGCCGCGTCACCTGCGGGATGGATTGGGGCATTTGAAGTCTCCTACAAAGACGGCACCAAAACGACTGTGAACACCGATGCCAAATGGTCCGCCGGAATGACCGCTCCCGAGGGCTGGGAGCAATCTGCCACATCTCCGGCCGACTGGAAAGCCGCGCAGGCGCTTGGCGCGTATGCCATGAGCCCATGGAGCCTCGCCGGACCGCAGGAAAAAATGCCGCCGCTTTATCCCGACTATGACCTCACGGCGGGTATCTTGAAATCGATGGGCGTGCCCGAGGATTTCACCTCCACCGGGCCCGTGCGCTACGGCCACCGCCGCACGGCCGACCGCGACATTTATTTCGTCTCGAACCGCACCGGTGCGCCGATCAAGGCCGACTGCGGCTTCCGCGCGTCCGAAGGAAGCCCCGAGCTTTGGGACCCCGTCACCGGCGAGCGCCGCGCGTTGCCGCAATTCCAGCGCAAGGACGGCACCACCACTGTTCCGCTGGAGTTCGACGCGTTCCAAAGTTTCTTCGTCGTCTTCGGCAGCAAGGGCGAAGCGCCCGCGTTGCCCAATGGCAAAAACTTTGCCGAAACCAAACCCGTTCAAGAAATCCCGGGAGTGTGGGATGTCTCGTTCGACCCGAAATGGGGCGGGCCGGAGAAGATCACCTTCGACACCCTGCAGGATTGGACGAAGCGCCCGGAGAGCGGCATCAAATACTACTCCGGCATCGCCACCTATCGAAAAACCTTTTCGGTAGCCGAACTGACCAAGGGCAAGACTTACCTAAACCTCGGCACCATCCACGACATGGCGCGCGTGAAGCTCAACGGCAAAGACCTCGGCGTGGTCTGGTGCGCCCCGTGGCGAGTCGAGGTCGGCGATGCGCTCAAGGGTGGAGAAAACCAACTCGAAATCGAAGTCGCCAACCGCTGGCCGAACCGGATGATCGGCGACAAGCAACCCGCCGACGCGAACGCACGCCTCGTTGAAGCACCGCCGGGATTCCTCGGCGGGCGGAAAATCCCAACCGGCCGCTACACCTTCTGCACCCACGACCCCTTCAAAGCCGATTCGCCGCTGCTGCCCTCCGGCCTGCTCGGCCCCGTGACGATTTCCACCACAAAATAATCCATGAACAAAACTGCTCTCCTCCTGAGCCTCGCGCTCTCTCTTCCCTGCGCTCTCCGCGCGGCAGAGTCGCTGGAGGAGAAATTCCAAAACCCGCCGGATTCCGCGAGGCCACACACCTGGTGGCATTGGATGAACGGCAATATTTCCAAGGAGGGGATCACGGCGGATCTGGAGGCGATGAAGCGGGTCGGAGTCGGGGGCGTGCAGGTGTTCAATGTCGACAACACCACGCCCCGTGGGCCGGTCGATTTCATGAGCCCGGCTTGGCTGGAGATGGTGCGTTTTGCCAAGGAGGAGGCGGCTCGGCTTGGCATTTCATTCTCGATGATGAATTGCGCGGGTTGGTCCAACAGCGGCGGTCCTTGGGTGAAGCCGGAGGAAGCCATGCAGATGCTGGCATGGACGGACCTGCGTGTGGAGGGGCCGCGTCCGTTCTCGGAGGCGCTGCCGCAGGCGCAGTTTGCGGAGCACATTTATTCGAGGGGCATCAATCCGGGTTACCAGCAAGGCACTGCCCCGCTCCGTCCAGTGGGCGAGCGTTTCTATCGGGACATTGCCGTGATCGCGTTCCCCGCACCTGCCGACGAGCCGGGCGAACGCGCCCAACGCAAACTTTTTCTTAACGACCACCTTTCGCTATCGGGACCGAACCCGGGCGGCTTGATCGCACGCGACAAGGTCATTGATCTGACTTCGCATGTGCAGCCCGATGGGCGCTTGGTGTGGGATGTGCCGGCGGGGAATTGGACAATTCTGCGCCTCGGCTACACGCCCACGGACCAGTTCAACCATCCCGCGCCCCCGGGCGGCGATGGGCTCGAATGCGACAAGTTCAGCGCCAAGGCGCTTCACACGGTGTGGAACGGCATGATCCAGAAAGTCCTCGACGATGGAGGGCCGCTGGCAGGCAAGGGCATGGACGGCGTGTTGATTGACAGCTGGGAGGTGGGGACCCAGCAATGGTCGCCGGTTTTTGCGGAGGAATTCACCAAGAGGCGCGGCTACGATCCGACGCCATGGTTGCCCGTTCTGAGCGGGCGGATCGTGGAGTCCCGGGAGTTGTCCGACCGCTTTCTCTGGGATGTCCGCCGAACGGCTTCGGATTTGATCGTGGAAAATTATTTTGGCGAAGCGACCCGTTTGTGTCGCGCGAGGGGAATGAAATCCATTGGCGAGGCGTATGGGGGGCCGTTCGATGAGGTCCAAGCGGGCGGGGCGGTGGATGTTCCGATGGGGGAATTTTGGTGTGGGAACCTCGACCAGCCGGTGTCCACCGAAATGCCGGGATCGAGTAAACTGGCCTCCTCGGCCGCGAGTGCCTATGGCAAGCCGATTGTCGAAGCGGAGGCTTTCACCGCGCGCCCTCAGGACGGCCGTTGGACCAACGATCCCTACCGCTTGAAAGTCCGTGGCGACTGGGCGTTTTGCCAAGGAATCAATCGCTTCGTTTTTCACCGCTACGCACACCAACCATGGCTTGATGTGAAGCCCGGCATGACGATGGGACCGTATGGTTTCCATTTCGAGCGTTCCAACACTTGGTGGGAGCAGGGGCGTGCTTGGCTCCGCTACCTTGCCCGTTGCCAGTTCCTGTTGCAGCAGGGCCGCTTGGTCGCCGATGTGGCCTATTTCCCACAGGACAGTGCTCCTTCAAACATGATGAACAGCTGGGGGATCGGGTTGAATGGCTACGACTACGACATCATCAATGCCGATTTGCTGCTGCAGATGAAGGTGGTCGATGGCAGGCTGACGCTGCCCAGCGGCATGAGCTACAAGGCGCTGGTGGTGGGCAGCAATAGCAGGATGAGGACGTCGCTGGTGGAGAAAATCCGCGAGCTGGCTTTGGCCGGGGCACCGATCTCCTGCCCACGGCCGTCGGGCTCGCCAAGCCTCCAGGATTATCCCGAAGGCGATGTGCGCATTGCCGCCATCGCGTCCGAGTTATGGGATCAAGGTCGGGTGGTCCATACCGACCCTGCGACTCTTTTGAAAAAGGCAGGAATCCCTCCGGACTTCGAGGGGCCGGTCCAATACATCCACCGCAAAACCGCAGACGCCGACATCTACTTCCTTGCCAATCCCCAGCGCCAAGCTGTCGCTTGCAAGTGCATCTTCCACGTGGACGGTCGCCGGGCGGAAATCTGGCACCCCGACACGGGCGCCATAGAACCGGCGAGGGTGCTTGGAACCCGCAGCGATGGGCGCACTGAGCTGGACTTGGAGTTTGATCCCGCCGGCTCGCAGTTTGTGGTGTTCCGCGGCGACAGTCAGAAATCGGGCGCTGTGGTTCCGGAACGACCGCAGTTTGTGCCGCTGCAAAACCTGGCCGGTCCATGGAAGGTCGAATTCCCGCCCAAGCTTGGGGCTCCCGCTTCCGTGACCCTCGAGCGGTTGGTGCCATTGAACGAACACAGCGAGCCGGGTGTGAAGTATTTCTCCGGCACGGCAACCTACCGGATGGATTTCGAATTGGCTCCTGGCGCTGGGAAAAATCTGCGCCTCGATCTCGGTGAAGTGAAGAACATCGCCGAAGTGGTTTTGAACGGGGTCGATCTGGGTATTTTGTGGAAACCGCCCTTTGCCGTCGACATCACGGCAGCCGCCAAGCCCGGCACCAACCGCCTCGAAGTGCGCGTGACAAACCTCTGGGCGAACCGCCTCATCGGAGACGAGCAGGAACCTCCCGACTGCGAATGGGGTCCCGGCGAACACGGGATCACCTTGAAGGCATGGCCCGAATGGTTCCAAAAAGGCACACCGCGCCCGTCGCCCGCCCGCATCGCATTCACCACCTTCAAGCACTATGATAAAAACTCGCCTTTGCTGCCCTCCGGTCTCCTCGGCCCTGTAACGATTTCCACCACAAAATAATTCATGAGAAAAACTGCGCTCCTCCTGAGCCTCGCGCTCTCGCTTCCATGCGCTCTCCGCGCGGCAGAGTCGCTGGAGCAGCAATTTCAAAACCCGCCGGATTCCGCGAGGCCGTGGGTCTTTTGGTTCACTTTGAATGGGAATTGGAACAAGGAGGGTGTCACGGCAGATTTAGAGGCGATGGCGCGCGCTGGAATCGGTGGCGTGATTTCCATGGAGGTCGACAAGGGGCCGCCAAAAGGTCCGGTGGATTATGCTGGGCCGGATTGGATGGATTTGATCGGGCATGCTTGCCGCGAGGCGAAACGGCTCGGGTTGGAAATCAACCTCACCAACGGCGGCGGTTGGGATGGCAGTGCGGGGCCATGGATCACCCCGGAATTGTCCATGCAGAAAGTGGTGTGGACGGAAACAACGGTGGAATCTGGCACCCCGGCACCGATCGTGTTGCCGCCACCGAAGGCTGAGCGAGGTTTTTACCGCGATATCGCCGTTCTGGCGATGCCACTGCCAACCGTCGATTTTCGCATCGATCACTATGTCCAGAAAAGCCTCTCGCAAGGAGCCAAGGGAGGGAATGAGGGAAACAACATCAGCCAACCGCCCCTCCCTGCCACATTTCCTCCAGCACCGGAAGGGTCCGTCATTTTGCGCCAAGACATTCTCGATCTCACAAAAAACATGGGGGCTGATGGTAAGTTGGATTGGACTCCGCCGGCCGGAAAATGGCTGGTGATGAGGTTTGGGCATACCACGACCGGTCGGGAAAATGACCCGGCGCCTGCGGTGGGTCGCGGGCTGGAGTGTGACAAACTGAGCAAGGAGGCGATCACTTTTCATTTCAACCAACTCGTCGGAAAGGTCGTCGAGAAAAACCGGGAACTCGCCGGTCAGGGCAAGGCCTTGGTGGGCGTGCATGTGGATAGCTGGGAATGCGGCGAGCAGAATTGGACTCCATCGATGCGGGAGGATTTCCGCACGCGGCGTGGCTATGATTTGGTTTCATTCCTTCCGGTTCTCAGCGGGCGTGTGGTCGATTCGACAGAGGCTTCGGAGCGGTTTCTTTGGGATTTCCGCCAGACGATTGGCGACCTGATGGTGGAAAATTACGCGGGAACGCTCCAGTCGTTGGCCCGCCAAAACGGACTGCGTTTCACCGCCGAGGCCTACGATGCGTTCAGCGACAACATGGCCTATGCCGGTCGGACCGATGAGCCAGTCGGGGAGTTTTGGGGAGGATTTGCCCGCCATTACAACATCACCGAGATGGCCTCGGCCGCCCATACCTACGGCAAGCCAATCGTTGCGGCCGAGGCTTTCACCTCCGGACCGAATGAACGGTGGCTGAGCCATCCTGGCAGCCTGAAGGCCGGGGCGGATTGGGCGATGTGCGAGGGTGTCAACCGGTTCGTCTTTCACCGTTGGGCGGT
>JBIPMC010000066.1:0-8230 GCA_044369345.1 Terrimicrobiaceae bacterium | reverse complement strand
AGGTCGTTCACCATTACACGCCAAGCAGGCAGGTCTCCTGGCGTGTTGGCCTTTGTGAATTCCAGCCCGATGTCGGCCTCGTTGTGAATCCGGACGATCTCGGATTTTGGGAAGCTTTGGAGCGAGTAGCTTCCTTGCAGCAAAACCTCCTTCGCGGTGTTCTGAACAATCAACCCCCGATGCAAAGACCCATCCTTGAGCAAAACCGAATCGCGATCGGCAAACCCCTCAAGCGTTGCCTCAGCGGCCACGCATGAGATGAAGATCGCTGCGAAAACCCATTTCGACATTGATGGCCACATGGCCCGAAACTATAAGCGCCATCCCATGAGGCTCAATCTGATTCCCGTCCTCGCGCTTCCCATCGCCGCGCTTGCGCTCGCCGGTTGCGTGATGCCTCCGAGAGCCTACAAAAAGCCCGCCGCCGCCGAATCCCTCCCCGTGGAAACCGGTAAATTCTGGTGGGGAACCTCGACAGCCAGCTACCAAAACGAGGATCGAGGACTTGCCAAAACCTCGCCGGATTATTTCAAGACCGACTGGGACATTTTCGCCGAGGAAGTCCGCATTCCACCGCGTGGCGAGGAGGCCACTGTCTCGTGGACGCATTTCGACAAAGACATCGAGGTTCTCAAAAAAATCGGTGTGAACCACTACCGGTTCGGCATCGAGTGGGGCCGAGTGGAGCCGCGCCCGGGCGAGTTCAACGAGGCTGCCATCCAGCAATATGTCTCGATGGCCCGCCGCCTGAAGGCCGCCGGGATCGAGCCGGTCGTGACGCTCTGGCATTTCACATTCCCCGGCTGGCTCTACGACTCGAAAGCCAAGAACCGCTCGAATTTCCTCCACCCCGGTATCGAAGCGCGCTGGAAAGAATATGTCACCCAGATGGTCGTCGCGCTCGCCCCGCATGTGAAAATCTGGGTGCCGCAAAACGAGCCGAACGGCGCACTCTACATCGGCTACTTCGGAGGCCATTGGCCGCCGGGATTGTTGATGACACCCGGCGCGTTAAAAAAAGCCACGCAGGTCTCGACTGCCATGTTCCGCGAAGCCTCCGAGATCATCCGCGAGAAGGATCCCGACGCACTCGTCATGGGCATCTACTCGATCCCGAACTGGGAGCGCAGCCCGCTCCAGGACCCGACAGGTTTTGTCTTCAATATGATGCAGCACCAGAATTACGACCACCTTGACCTGGTGGCCGACTCGATGGACCTCATCGGTGTGAATTATTACTACTCGCAGGTCGCCTCCGCCCGGCGCTTCATTTTGCGCCCGGAGGGGGAGCTCAGCTCGAACTACACGCAAAACGGCTGGCTTATCGACCCCGAGGGGCTCCACGCCGTGCTCACGGATGTCTCCAAACGCTACGGTAAACCAATCGTGATTTCCGAAAACGGCATCGGCACCCAGAGCGAACAGAAAAAAATCCGCTACTTCCGCGAGCATGTGAACCAGATGCGCCGAGCCATGGAGGACGGCATCGACATTCGCGGATACTTCCCGTGGACGCTTATCGACAACTACGAATGGGCCGAGGGCTATGCTGCGAATTTCGGACTCACCCATTTGAACAAAAAAACCATGCGGCTGGAGCTGGAGCCATCTGGCCAGTGGTTCCGCAATTTCATCCGATCCAACCCCACACCCTGAGATTTCCTGCCATTTCCCATGACTCTTCTCGAATGCAACCTCCCCGGCATCCCCAAGCTCCGTAGCGGCAAAGTCCGCGAGGTTTTCGACCTCGGCGACAGCCTGCTCATCGTCGCGACGGACCGCATCTCGGCCTTTGACTGCATCCTGCCCACCGGCATCCCGCGCAAAGGCGAAGTCCTCACACAGATGACCGCCTTTTGGTATGGCGTGCTGGATTTCGTCCCGAACCACTTCCTCACCGCGCGGTTTGAGGCGTTCCCCTCCGTGCTGCATCCCTTCGAAGCGCAACTCCGCAACCGCTCGATGATCGTACGAAAAGCCAATCCGCTTCCCGTCGAGTGTGTCGCGCGCGGCTACATCGCCGGATCGGGTTGGAAAGAATACCAGACTTCCGGCACCGTCGGCGGTCACGAGGTTCCTGCAGGACTCCTCCAATCCGCCAAGCTCCCTTCCACGCTCTTCACGCCCTCCACAAAAGCCGAGAGCGGCCATGACGAAAACATCACCTGGAAGGAATGCCGCCGAATCCTCGGCGACGAACTCGCCGTTCAGGTCCGCGATCTCACGATCGACCTCTACGAACACGGCTGCGCCCACGCTTCCCGCGCGGGAATTCTCATCGCCGACACGAAGTTTGAATTCGGTCTCGCCGATGGCGAATTGATACTCATCGACGAATGCCTCACGCCCGATTCCTCGCGCTTTTGGCCTGCCGATTCATGGACCCCCGGCACGAATCCTCCGAGCTACGACAAGCAATTCGTGCGCGACTACCTCGAGACTTTGGACTGGGGCAAAACCCCGCCGGCGCCCGAGCTTCCGGCGGAAGTCGCGACCAAAACCTCGGCCAAATACATCGAGGCCTACGAGAAACTTACGGGCCTGAAATTGCCCTGACCCTTATTTTCTGCCAGAGAAATTCAACCCGAAAATGGATTTTTAGACAGGAGAACAGGCTAAACAAGATTCACAGAAGCGGCTTATGAAAGCGGTGGCATGGACAAAAAGACCCGATGCGATGAGGAGCAATCATTTACCCTCTGCGCTCTCCGTGTGCTCTGTGGTTAATTCTACTGCATTCGGGCTCAACCAGGCAGGAGCGCTTCGCCTCGCACGAGATCGTCGAGATTTTGGCGCGAGCGGGCGAGGTGGATATTCGAGCCATCCACCAAAATCTCGGGCAGGAGCGGGCGGGAATTGTAGTTGGAGGACATCACGAACCCGTAGGCTCCGGAGCTGAGGATCGCAATTTGATCGCCGGGATGAAGCGGCGGGAGCTCGCGGTCCTGCGCAAAGAAATCCCCACTCTCGCACACGGGACCGACGACATCCATCGGCTTGATCGGGCCGGCGGATGCGGTGAGAGGGACGATTTCGTGCCAACCCTCGTAGAGCGCGGGGCGTATGAGGTCGTTCATCGCGGCGTCCACTATGGTGAAGGTTTTTGCGGGCGTTTCCTTCACATACTGCACGGTCGAAAGAAGCGCCCCGGCGTTTCCGACAATGTAGCGACCGGGCTCGAAAAGAATGCGCAGGCCGAGCGGCTTGAGGATCGGAATGATCGCAGTGGCGTAATCCTCCGGCGTGATCCGCGTGCCGGGCTTTTGCGCCTGCCACCAATCGGGCGATCCGCTTTTCAGCGCCTCGTCATAGACAATCCCGATACCGCCCCCGAAATCAAAAAACTCGAGCCCATGCTCGGAGTGGATTTGTTTCACCAGATCGGCAAGCTTTTGGGCGGCCTCGGCAAACGGGCCGGCTTCGAGGATTTGGGAGCCGATGTGCGTCTGGATGCCGCGAATTTTCAGGTGAGGCAGCGTCGCGGCGACCTTGTACACCTCCGGCGCGCGGTCGAGCCCGATGCCGAATTTGTTTTTGCTTTTGCCGGTGGAAATAAATTTGTGCGTCTTGGCGTCGACATTCGGGTTCACGCGAATGGCGATCGGCGCTTTCATGCCGAGCGAACCGGCGACTTCGTTGATGCGCTCAAGTTCACCCTCGCTTTCGACATTAAACGAATAGACGCCCTCCTGGAGCGCATAGGCGATTTCCTCGCGAGTCTTGCCGACACCGGCAAAAGTGCAGCGGTCGGCGCGGGCACCGGCCTTGAGCACTCGGAAGAGCTCACCGCCCGAGACGATGTCGAATCCCGAGCCGAGCTTGGCGAGGAGTTGGAGGACGGCCAGGTTCGAATTCGCCTTCACCGCATAGCAAACAAGATGGTCGAGCGGAGCCAGCGCGTGGTCGAGACGCTGGTAGTTTCCACGAATCGTGTTGGCGGAATACACATAGGCGGGCGTTCCAAAACGCTCCGCGATTTCACTGAGTTTTACTCCCTCGCAATGCAGCGAGCCGTCGACATAGGAAAACGAATGCACCGCTGGAAAATGGGGAGCTTTTTCCGCGCTGTCAATCGGTCGCTCGCACCTACTGTCCGCGACGAACGCGGGATCCCGGGAAGTTCACAATGAAGCGCCAGACGACCTTCTCACGCAGTTCGATTTCCCAAGTCTCGGGATTCACTTTGAAAGGCTCATCGTAGCGGCGGATATCGATCACGACATCGTATCCGCGGTCGGCGAAAACATCGATGATCATGGCCAGCACGAGCGGATCGGCGAGAATCGGGCTCTCCGAATTGATATGGGCGCGGCCGGACATCGTGTGCCGCTTGATGATCGGCATGAACTTTTCGTGGATGAGATGAATCGCTTGTTCGAAAAGCTCGGGCTGCTCGGCGTTGTAGGAGTCGAGCCGCTGCACGAGTTCCTGCCGCGCGTGGATACTGAGGTTGCGGGCGATCGGGATGTGGGAAATACGGTCGTAGGTCGCGTGATCGAGTTCGAGCGAACTCTGGTAGCGCAATTCATCCTGAATGCGGAGCTGGACATCGTCAACCGAACCGTGGGCGTTTACATAGTGGTAAAAGAAAACCTCGCGAAGGGTTTTGAGGGACTCGTAGGTGAGCTCCTTGAAGGTCCGGTAGCGATTGCGCGCCGTTTCCTCGGAAAGATCTGTCGCGCGCGTCTCGATGATTTCGCCGACGCCGGACGCCTCGACAGCAGCGTTGTGGGCGCGTGCGCGCTGTCCACGGAGGATTTGGCGGCGCACGGACTCCGCCTCGTCCACGAAGAGCACAACGATATGGAACATCGGCTTGCGGAACTGCGACGCGAGGGGAGTGCCCGCATAGCGGTTGCGGAGTTCATTCAATTTCTCGTGAAGCAAGCGCAGACAGAGCACCTGAACCTTCGTGCGCGGATAGCCATCCACCACCACGCCGGTTTGATTTTCAGGCCGAAGCAACGCCCGCAGGAGCAAGCCCGTCACCTCCCGGTCGCCGACCATCAAACCCGCATCGATCAATTTCCGCGCGGCCGGGCTTTTCAAGAGATCGCTAACCACGATTGGCTGGGCCGTGTAGCTCCGGTAGGATCGGATGAAACGCGTCTGCGTTCCCTTGCCCGCGCCGGGCGCACCGTTCAACCAGACGACTTCATTGGGAAAGCGCAGTCCCTCGATGCCAACCTCTTGTTCGAGTTCGTTCCAAGCCGAGTTGAAGATGAGGTTGGCGTCCTTGACCTCGAGATCGGCGGCGTTTTTTTGAGGAGCGGGCGGCGAGGCGGGAGTCTCCTGGGATTCAGTGGTAATGGTGTCAGGCATGATCAAAAGGCGTTCCAGGAGGTGAGTTCCATCGATCCTTCGAGCTTGCGCCAAACTGCGGCGCGCACGCGGAATGGTTGGTTGTTTTTAGTTAAATCGAGTTCGAGCCGGTAATTCAACCCCGCCACGACTTGGCGCGCGGCGGAAATAATCCGCTTGAGCTCAAGCGGAGCGTTTTCTTTTTTGGAAATTTCTCCCACCGCAAATGCAGCCACCTCGCGGGTCTCACCGTCGAATTCGGCGTTCGAAAAGCCACCCAGCACAGGCGGTTCAGCTTGGGTGCAAGCCGGAACAAGAAGGAAGCAAAGAAGGCAAATCCGGAAAACTTTGCGGGCGATATTCAAGGCTCGTCGGTTGGTGGACCTGTGACATTGAACAGATCGCTCCGAAACCGCAAATCCTCCCTTTCACGGCACATCAGAGATTCAAAACCCATGGCTGGTCACACTCAGGTGTTTTTGATTAAGCTCCCCGCTCGATCATGGCTCACCTCAATTCGAATTACCTTAAGCTAAAAGCAGGCTACCTCTTTCCCGAAATCAACCGCCGTGTGAAGGCCTTTGCCGACGCGAACCCCGACGGCGCCGCCCGCCTCATCCGGTGCGGTATCGGCGATGTCACCGAACCGCTCCCCGTGGCCGTTCGCGAAGCCATGCACAAGGCCGTGGATGAAATGGGCGAGCGCCAGAGCTTCCGTGGTTATGGTCCGGAACAAGGCTACGAATTCCTCCGCCACGCCATCGCGGAAAACGACTACCGCGCCAAGGGACTCGATGTCGCCGATGACGAGATTTTCGTCTCCGACGGCTCAAAATGCGATTGCGGCAACATTCTCGACATCTTTGGCGATAACAACCGCATCGCCGTGATGGATCCCGTTTACCCGGTGTATGTGGATACCAATGTGATGGCCGGGCACACCGGCGAGGGCGATGACAAGGGCCTCTACACCGGCCTCGTTTATCTGCCATGCAATGCCGAGAACGGCTTTGTTGCCGCCATCCCGCAAGAAAAAGTCGATCTCATCTACCTGTGCTATCCGAACAACCCAACTGGCACCGTCGCCACCCGCGAGCAGCTCACCGCATGGGTCGAGTATGCCTTGGCGAACGACGCCGTGATTCTTTTCGATGCCGCCTACGAGGCCTACATCAAGGATCAGACGATTCCCCATTCGATCTACGAAATTCCGGGAGCGCGCCGCTGCGCAATCGAGTTCCGCAGTTTTTCAAAAAACGGCGGCTTCACCGGCGTGCGCTGCGCGTTCACCGTGTTGCCGAAGGATCTCCAGTGCACGACTTCCACCGGGGAGAAAAAACCGCTCCACCCCCTCTGGAACCGCCGCTTCAGCACGAAGTTCAACGGTGTGGGCTACATCACCCAGCGCGCCGCCGAGGCCCTTTACTCACCTGCTGGCAAGCAGCAGGTCACCGCACTTATTGAGCATTACATGGGCAACGCCGCAATCCTCCGCGCAGCCGCCGAAAAATGCGGCCTCGCCACCTTCGGCGGTGTCAACGCCCCCTACATCTGGGTCCGCGCCCCGAAGCACCTCAATAGCTGGTCGGTCTTCGACAAAATGCTGAACGAAGCGAATGTCGTGATCACCCCGGGCAGCGGCTTCGGCCCCGCCGGCGAGGGCTATTTCCGCATCTCCGCCTTCAACAGCCGCGCCAATGTCGATGAGGTCGCCCGCAGGCTTGCCGCATTGAACTGGAAATCCTAGTCCTCGCGCCATGAAGACCGCCCCCCGCCTTCTCTTCCGCGAAAGCGGGATTTTGTTCGGTTGGGCATCGCTCGCCGTGCTCGGCACGGTAGGCAGCTGTTGGCTCTCGAATCTCTCATCCGCTTCGACGATGGGAATTTTTCTCGTGTGGCTCGTCGCGGCGATTCTCGGATGCGCATTTGCCGTCGTGCGCCACGCCGACACCATCGCGGAAAAGCTCGGAGAACCGCTCGGCACCTTGATTCTCACCCTCAGCGTCATTGGCATGGAGGTGAGCATGGTGGGAGCCGTCATGGTTTCTGGAAAAAACAACCCCGTCCTTGCGCGGGACACGATGTTTGCCGTGCTAATGATTGTTCTTGGAGGACTCGTCGGGATTTCCCTCATGCTCGGCGCGTGGCGCCACCGCCAGCAGGAATTCAACCTCGAGGGTGCTGGCGCGTATCTTTCCCTGATCGTTCCGCTGGCAGTTTTCGGCATGGTGCTACCAAATTTCACCATCGCCACGAGCGGCCCGACCTACTCCACCGGCGAGGGCTTGATCCTCTCCGCGCTCTGCGTCGCGATCTACATCCTCTTTCTCGTTATTCAAACCAACCGCCACCGCGAATTCTTCTCGCATCCAGATTCAGACACTGCTGGACACCATCATGGCGATTCGGGAACAAGCCTCGGAGCCGCTTCTTTTCTTCTCCTCGCAGGCCTCCTCCCCGTGGTGCTCCTCGCCAAAAAACTCGCCGTCGTCCTGGATTTCGGAACCACCCAGTTGCAACTCCCCGGCGCGCTCGCAGGCGTGATTGTCGCCTTTCTCATCCTCGCTCCGGAGGGTTTGAGTTCCGTCAAAGCCGCGTGCCAGAACCAACTCCAGCGGGCCATCAATCTCCTCTTGGGTTCCGCCCTCGCCACTCTTGCCCTCACCATCCCGGCCGTTCTCACGATCGGCCTTTTAATGAATCAAGAAATCCAACTCGGCCTGCCGACTCACCACATCACCATGCTCTGTGTGATGCTCGCCATCTCGGTCCTCACCTTCGCCCAACGCCGCACCAACCTCCTCCAAGGCGGCATCCACCTCCTCGTTTTTCTTTTCTGGCTAGCCCTCGTGCTCGAAGCGTGAATTTCTAGAAATAGAGATCTGCCTCCCTGCATTCAAAGGCCTGGGAGTGGGTTTGGTAAAAATCA
>JBIPMC010000065.1:0-8236 GCA_044369345.1 Terrimicrobiaceae bacterium | reverse complement strand
GACGACAAGCAAATCATGCTGTCTTTTCTGTATTATGCGATAGTTGGGATGGATTTCGGAAATACAGGAACTTCAATACCCCAATTGACTGTGCCGAATTTTAAGGAATCCAAACTCCATATACCCTCTCTTCCTGAGCAAAAGGTCATCATCACCCAACTCGACGCCCTCGCCGCCGAAATCCAAAACCTCGCCCGGCTCTACGAGCAAAAGCTCGCCGCGTTGGCGGAGTTGAAAAAGTCCCTCCTGCACCAAGCCTTTTCCGGAGAACTGTGAAGAACGAAAAACTCACGCGGAGGCCGCGGAGAAAAACTGATCCACAGATCCCGCAGATTCGCGCAGATTTTTTCAGATCTCAGGTCTCAGGTTTCATCCCTTCTTTCCCCCCCCCCGCGCCTCCGCGTGAGCCCTCAAAGACCCGCTTGACTGACAAGTTGACTTATACTTGACTTACCGCGTGCCCTACATCCCGCAATTTACCATCACACCGCGCCTTCTCTCTCTGGTGGAGACCATTGCGGTCTTGCGGGAGCGGATTCAAGGGGCGGCTGTCGAGGTTTCTTGGATTCCTGCGCTCCAGAAAGATACGAGAACACGCAATGTGCACGCCTCCACGGCGATCGAAGGCAACCCGCTCACGCTGGAGCAAGTGAAGGCGTTGGAAGAAGGGCGGGAAATCGCCGCCTCGGATGCGCGTTCTCGGCGGGAGGTGGTGAATTATTTCGCCGGGTTGCGATATGTCGAAAAGCACGCCATGAAGGAGCGCATCTGCCATGAGGACCTCTTCGAGTTGCACCGGATCTTGGCCGGCGAGGTCATGGATCAAGGCACGGCCGGGAGTTACCGGATGATCGCCGTGCGGGTGGGCAACCATTTTCCGCCAGCGGCGGCGGATGTCTCGGGCCTGATGTTCGAGCTTCTGGAGTGGTGGAACAAGGACGCGCCGAAACTCTCGCCGGTGCTGAGTTCCGCCATCCTGCACTACCGCTTCGAGGACATCCATCCCTTTGCCGATGGCAACGGGCGGACTGGTCGCGCGCTGGCATTGTGGGAACTGTATCGGCGTGGATTCGACAGCCACCACATCTTCTCCGTGGATGAATACTATTGGGAGGATCGCCCCGGTTACTACGCCGCGCTCGATGCCGTGCGGAAGCGCGGCGAAGATCTCAGCGAGTGGCTCGAATACTGCGCGGAGGGCGTGCGGCAAACCCTCGAAAATGTCTGGCTACGGGTGCAAGCGTTGGAGGTCAAATCCCCCGGCAAACTGGTGCTGCGCCCCAACCAGGAACGCTTGCTACAACTCCTGCGCGACCACGGCCGCATGACCCCGGCACAAATCTGGGCGGCGATGGCAATCTCCCGGCAAGGCGCCATGGGCTTGCTCCGCCCGTTGCTCGATGCGGGGTTGGTGGAAAAAATCGGCGGAAAGAAAACCGGCTACTACGCCCTGCGCCAGCCATGAAAGAAGCCGAGTCGCTCATCCCGCAACATGGTGGCTACCGGAGGCTCAAGAGCTTCCAGATCGCGCAACTCGCCTACGATGTGACCGTGCGATTCTGTGCCCGCTACATCGATAAGCGCAGCCGCACCCACGACCAGATGGTGCAGGCGGCCCGCAGCGGAGTGCAAAACATCGCCGAGGGAAGCCAAGCCAGCGGCACCTCCAAGAAAACAGAACTCAAGCTCACGAACGTGGCTCGCGCCAGCCTCGAAGAGCTGCGGCTCGACTACGAGGACTTCCTGCGGCAGCGCGGCCTGGCGCAGTGGCCGCGCGAAGACGCGCGCCGTGAGGAGTTGATCGCGGCGCGGCCCGCCACCGCCGATGATGTGGCCGAGTGGGCGAGGGCGGTGCACAGTGGACGCCATGGACACGGTGGACACGGTGGACACGGTGGACACGGTGGACACGGTGGACACGGTGGACACGGTGGACAAACACAACGCAAATTGGAGTCCACACCGTCCATGCAGTCCACAGAGTCCACCTACCCCGAAATAGCCGCCAACGGCGCGCTGGCACTTCTCGCAGTAGCGTGCACGCTCCTCGACCGCCAGATCGCCACCCTCGAAAAGAACTTTGTGGAAGAAGGCGGTTTCACGGAGCGCCTCTACCGCGTGCGCACCGCACGCCGCAAAGCCCAATCATGAACGAAGCTGAGACCAGAGCCGAACTCATCGATCCCGCACTCGCCGCCGCAGGCTGGGGCGTGGTCGAAGGCTCCCGCATCCGGCGCGAATACCTCATCAGCCCCGGCCGCATCGAAGGGCGCGGCCGACGCGGCAAGCCGCTCAAGGCAGACTATGTCCTCGAATTTCGCAACACCAAGCTCGCCACCATCGAAGCCAAGGCGGTCTCCGAAGCCCTCACCGAGGGCGTCGGGCAGGCGAAAAACTACGCCGGCAAGCTCGCGGTGCGCTTCACCTACTCGACCAACGGCACCCGCATCTACTCCATCGACATGGAGACCGGTGCGGAGGGCGAGATCGCGGCGTTTCCCTCACCGGAGGAACTCTGGGCAAAAACGTTCGCCCAAGCCAATGCGTGGCGAGATCGCTTCGCCCAAGTGCCCTACGAGGACAAAGGCGGCTCGCACCCCGGACGCTATTACCAAGACATCGCTATCGAACGCGTCCTCTCGGCCATCGCCGAAGATAAAAAGCGCATCCTGCTCACGCTGGCCACCGGCACGGGAAAAACATTCATTGCCTTTCAGCTCGCATGGAAGCTCTTCCACTCGCGCTGGAATCTCTCGGGCCAACCCACACGAAGACCACGCATCCTTTTTCTCGCAGACCGGAACAATCTGGCGAACCAAGCCTTCAACGCCTTCTCGGCTTTTCCCGAGGACGCCCTGATTCGGATCGAGCCGGACGACATCCGCAAAAAAGGCAAAGTGCCGAAGAACGGCAGTGTGTTTTTTACGATCTTCCAAACCTTCCTCTCCGGCCCCGAAGGCACGCCCTACTTTGGCGAATACCCGCCGGATTTTTTCGACTTCATTGTCATCGATGAGTGCCATCGCGGCGGCGCGAACGACGAGAGCACTTGGCGGGATATTTTGAACTACTTCAGCCCGGCCGTGCAGCTCGGCCTCACCGCCACGCCCAAGCGGAGGGACAATGTCGATACCTACCGCTACTTCGGCGAGCCGGTCTACACCTACTCCCTTAAGGACGGTATCAACGACGGCTTCCTCACGCCGTTCAAGGTGAAGCAAATCCAGACCACGCTCGACAGCTACTACTACACCCCCGACGACACCGTGGTGGAGGGTGAGATCGAGGCGGGGAGGCTGTATGAGGAACCGGACTTCAACCGGACCATCGAGATCCGTGAGCGCGAGCGTAAGCGAGTCGAAATCTTCATGTCGCAGATCGACCAGAACGAGAAGACTCTCGTCTTTTGTGCCACGCAAGCCCACGCGCTCCTCGTGCGCGACCTCATCAACCAAATCAAAAAGAGCAAAGACCCGAACTATTGCCAGCGAGTCACGGCGGATGATGGCGCCCTCGGCGAGGAACACCTTCGGAATTTTCAGGACAACGAGAAAACCATCCCGACAATCCTGACCAGCTCGCAGAAGCTCTCCACCGGCGTGGATGCCCGCAATGTCAGAAACATCGTCCTTATGCGGCCGGTGAATTCGATGATCGAGTTCAAACAAATCATCGGACGCGGCACCCGGCTCTACGAGGGGAAGGATTACTTCACGATCTACGACTTCGTGAGAGCGCATGAGCACTTTCTCGATGCCGAATGGGATGGCGAGCCGATCGAGCCGGAGGAGACTTCGGAGCCAACCGAACCTCGTGCGCCGCGCCCCCTGCCTCCCGAGCCGACCGGCACGCCGGAGCCACCGAGGCAGCGAACCAAAATCAAGCTGGCCGATGGCAAGGAGCGCACCATCCAGCACATGATGTCCACGAGTTTCTGGCATCCTGACGGCACGCCGATGTCCTCCCAGCAATTCCTCGAGAAACTCTACGGTCGGCTTCCCGAGTTTTTCTCTAACGAGGAGGAACTCCGCTCGATCTGGAGCGCGCCGGACACCCGGAAGAAATTGCTACAGGGGCTCGCAGAAAAAGGCTTTGGCCACGACCAGCTCGCGGAGATGCAAAAGATCATCGACGCCGAGGCGAGCGACCTCTTCGACACGCTCGCCCATATCGCTTACGCCAAGCCTCCGCTCACCCGCGAAGTCCGCGCCGCCAACGCCCGCATCTACATCAACACCTCCTTCCCGGCCAAACAGCAGGCATTCCTCGACTTCGTTCTGCAGCACTATGTCACCGTCGGCGTGGAGGAACTCGATCAGGAAAAACTCACGCCGCTGTTGCGTCTGAAATATCATGCGATCACCGACGCCGTGGCCGATTTGGGGAGCCCCGATGAAATCAGCCGGGTCTTCGCTGGCTTCCAGAGATACCTCTATGTCCTACCCGACGGCCAAGAGCTTTGATTTTTCGAAGCGCTCCAGCCAGATTTCCAGCTCATGAAACTTCGCCTCATTCATCGCCGGCTTGCGCCGTGGCTTTTTGTGTTGCTGGCGCTCTCGGCCGTTACTGGCTTGGCCTACCGTGTCGGGAAAAAATGGTTCGGCGTGGATAAGGAGGCGGGGAATTTCATCATGTCCATTCACACCGGCGAGTGGGCGGGGTCGGTTTTTTCGACCCTCCAAATCCTCGCTGCCGGAATGGGTCTTCTTTTCCTGCTGGGATCCGGCGCGGCGATGTTCTTGAAATCGAAATCCCGCCAGCCGATGCGTCTTTTTCATCGTCTGCTCGGAATCGCGTTGCTGCTGCCGCTGACCGCGACCGCACTCACCGGCATGGCCTACAAATTCGGCAAAGACTACTGCGGCATCTCCGAGGAAACAGCTGATCTCCTCATGGACATCCACGAGGGCGCGTGGCTCGGCAAGGAGTTGAAGGTTTATTATGTCCTGATCCTCGGTCTCGGCCTACTCGCGGCGGGGCTTTTCGGGCTGGGCATACTTCTTCCGAAAAAACGCACGGCTCCATGATCGAGGCCGGTAAAACCGCCGCTCTCGGTTTGCTCACCCTGTGCGTCAACATCGTCTTGATGGCGGTGAAGATTTCCGTCGGCCTTGTCGGAAATTCCTACGCGCTCGTTGCGGACGGTATCGAATCGGCGGCCGATATTTTCACCTCGCTCGTCACTTGGGTTGGTTTCCATCTCTCGCTGCGCCCGCCGGATGAGAACCATCCCTACGGTCACGGCCGCATCGAATCCCTTGCCGGCCTTTTCGCCGGGGCCGCCCTGCTCGCAGCCGCTGGGGTGATCGCGTGGCACTCGGTCCTGGAAATTCGCACCCCGCACCATGCCCCCGAGTGGTTCACGCTGCCCGTCCTCTTGATCGTCGTGGCGGTGAAATGGATTCTCTCCCGCCAAATCCACAAGCTCAGCCGGGACATCGACAGCCGCGCGCTCGAGGGAGACGCCTGGCATCATCTTTCCGACTCGATCACTTCGGCCGCCGCCGCGATTGGCATTGCCATCGCGCTGATTGGCGGTCCGGGCTGGGAGGCGGCTGATGACTACGCCGCCCTGCTCGCCTGCGGCATCATCGTCATCAACGGTTCTCTCATCGCTAAACGCTCCCTCCACGATGTCCTCGACGGCAATGTCTCCGAGCACCACATCGCCGACATCCGCACTCTCGCGCTGGAGGTTCCCGGCGTTGTGGACATCGAAAAATGCCGCCTCCGCAAAAGTGGTGTCGGGCTTTTCGTGGAACTTCATGTGCTCGTGTGCGGCGACACCACGGTGCGCGACGGCCATGAGATCGGCCACGCCGTGAAAGACCACCTCCTCGCCAAAAATCCCCGCATCCTCGACGCAGTCATTCATCTGGAGCCCGCTTGACGAAAAATCTCTTTCGAAACCTCTCTCTGGCGACTGCTTAGCAAGCGCTGGGCTACTGCCACAAACCTAAGACTGATCCCACAACAGTTCCATAGAGCATGTGGCACCCAGTTGGGCCAAGCCCGTGGAGGGGCCGCGGTCGTGGGAGAGCGGGTCCGGGTGGTGTTGCATGATCACAATTGACACCAACATGGCTATGACGCCGCGAAGGCTGCCGAGCAACAAGCCTGTGAGGGCGTTGAATGGCAGCGCGGAAAGACTCAGAAAAGCGGAGTAGGCGAATGCGAAGCCGATGCCCATGGCGAAGCCCGCGGGAAACGCGGATCGCTTATCCGAGCCAACAACCAAAGATCCGCCGGCCTGAATCACATCCACATGGACGCGGCCCAGCCAGCGGGGAAGCAGAAGAAAAATCGTCATGGCCACAGTTCCAGCAATGCTGCCCGAGAGCAACAACAGGGAAGTTTTCATGGCTCGAGATCGGATGGAGCAAGCCTTTGCAAAATGGGGTGATGGCCCATCGATATAGAGTCGCCGACGGCGGAGTTGCATGGCTCACGCTTCGCGCTAGGATTACGCGCTATGAATCAAATGCCTAACAATCTCGCAAAGTTTCTTGCTCCCCTTGTCATTCTTCTGGTTGCTGCGTTTGCGATTCTATCCAGCATGACTGTGATCGTTGAAAGCGGCCATGTGGGCGTGGTCAGAACCCTAGGAGCCGTTCAGCCGGAGGCGCTGCCGGAGGGATTCCATTTCAAAAAGCCCTTCATCGACCAAGTCGAGCAAATGGACATCCGTCTCACTGCCAGCCGCGAGCAGGCCACCGCCGCGTCGAAGGATCTTCAAACAGTCACCACGCAGGTCACTACCCAATTTTCACTGAATGGTGCGCTGGCCCCGCAAATCTACCAAAAAATCGGCACGCTCCCTAAGGTTGCAACATCCCTCGTCCAGCCGGCCATTCAGGAATGTGTGAAAGGCGTTACCGCCAAATTTACTGCCGAGGAATTGGTGACCAAGCGAGAGTTTGTGAAGCAGCAAATCCAGGAGGCTTTGGTGAACTTTCTCAACAACACTCTCCGAGAAAAAGATCTGCTCAACTCCATCAATATCGCCAACCTTGCCATTACTGATTTCAACTTTTCCGACGAGTTCAACCGGGCTATCGAGGCGAAAGTGAAGGCCGAGCAGATGGCCCTTCAGGCAAAGAACGAAAAAATCATGCGCGTCACCCAGGCCGAAGCTGCTGCCGAGGAACGCAAGCTCGCTGCCTCTGCCGAGGCATTCTCCACCGAAGTCCAATCCAAAGCTCGTGCGGACGCCATTCAGCGCGAATCGGTAGCCCTTCAGCAAAGCCCGCAAATCATCCGTCTCCGAGCCATTGAGAAATGGGACGGCACGCTCCCCCGCATCACCGGCCAATCCGCCGTTCCTTTCCTGAATATCGAGGAGTTTGCCCGCGACGCGCAGCAGAATCGCGCGCCCTGAAGCCCTCTGGCTGTCATCGTTTTTTCATAAATCGCGGCCTCGTGTTGGATATTGAATTCCCCGAAGGCGCGCCCTAGCTTTTCGCCCTTAAAAAATGAAAATCCAAAGAGCGCTGATCTCTGTTTCCGAAAAAACCGGCATTGTGGACTTCGCCCGCGAGCTTTCCGCGCGGGGTGTTGAAATCCTCTCCACCGGCGGTACCGCCAAGGCCCTGCAAGCCGCAGGCATCGCGACGGTCGAGGTTTCCCAGTTCACCGGTTCGCCGGAAATTCTCGAGGGGCGCGTGAAGACCCTCCACCCCCGCATTCACGGCGGGCTTCTCTACATTCGCGGCAACGCCCACCACGAGGAGCAGGCCAAGGCCCACGGCATCCGGCCCATCGATCTCGTCGTGGTGAATCTCTATCCTTTTGAAGAAACCATCGCCCGTGAGGATGTGACGCTCCCCGAGGCCATCGAGCAGATCGATATCGGCGGTCCCTCGATGATCCGCAGCGCGTCGAAAAATTATCAATCCGTCTGCGTGGTTACCGATCCCACCGACTACGCGGCCGTGCTCGAGGACATGAAGGAGGAAAATGGCGGAACGACGCTGGTGCTCCGCGAGCGCCTGGCGATCAAAGCCTTCGCCACCACCTCGGCCTACGACTCGGCGATTTCCTGCTACCTCAACCGCGAGCAGCAGACCTGCAGCCGGTTCCGCCTCGAGCTGCCACTTGAGATGCGACTCCGCTACGGCGAGAACCCGCACCAGCAGGCCGAACTTTACGGCGACTTTGGGTCGTATTTTGAAAAACTCCAGGGCAAGGAACTTTCCTATAACAACATTCTCGATATCAGCGCGGCGGCGGCCCTGAT
>JBIPMC010000001.1:0-25504 GCA_044369345.1 Terrimicrobiaceae bacterium | reverse complement strand
TTTCCTGGGCGAGAATTTTGAGGAGGCTTGTTTTTCCGCAGCCGTTGCGGCCGACAAGCGCGACTTTTTCTCCGGGCGAAACGGTGAGGGTGATGCCGTCGAGAAGAAGTTGCGGGCCGTAGGCGAGACGGATTTCATTCGCCGAAAGAAGAGAAGCAGACATTAGCGGAGATAATTCGAGGGGATTGGAAACGCGTTTGGGATGTGGCGGATTTCGAGCGGCGGGCCGGAGATGACTTCCACGATATCGAAGCGGTAGGTGATTTCAGGTTTGTCGAGCATTTGGAGCCACTGCATCGCGCCGCGAATGATGAGGCGGCGTTTTTTTTGATCCACCGCCTCGGCGGGGGCGCCGAAAATCTCGGTGGTCCGGGTCTTCACTTCGACGAATACGAGTTCGCTGTGCGTTTTGTCGCGGCAGACGACATCGACCTCGCCACCGTGTTCCGCACGGAAGTTTTTGTAGAGAATTCTGTAGCCGTGGCGGCGGAGAAATTCGGCGGCGAGGGCCTCTCCATGCTGACCGAGCGCGATGTGTTCGGCCTCACCAGAGTTCCGCCTGCGCCACAGGCGCAAAACTTCTTCGGTGAATTGAACAAGGCCCATGTAGACGCAGTTTGGCAAAGTGCTCGGAGGTTGGGTAGCCTTTATGCTTCGCGAAGCCATATTCGGGATACATTCGATCATATTCGAGCATTAAACGGTCGCGCTCGACCTTTGCGATCACGCTCGCAGCAGCGATGCTCAGGCTGATGCCGTCACCTCCGACCAGCGCCGTTTGGCCGCAGGGAAAATCAGGAACGGGGAGTCCGTCGATGAGCACATGGCTCGGGCGCGGATTGAGTTTTTCCCATGCCCGCCGCATTCCCGCATGGGTAGCTCGGAGGATGTTCAGGCGGTCGATTTCCTCGGGGGATATATGAACTACCGACCAACGGATGGCAGGATTTTGGGTGATTTGCGAGTAGAGGGTCTCTCGACGGCGCTGCGACAATTTTTTGGAATCGTCCAACCCGGGCAGTGTGATATCCAAAGGCAATATCGCTCCCGCGCAAACGACAGGCCCCGCCAGCGGGCCGCGTCCAGCTTCATCGATCCCCGCGACTGGGAAAAATCCCATTTCGCGGAGCTTTTGCTCGTGCTCAAGGGAGCACGCCATCTTTAAATCAGCTCCGGTCTACCTGATCCTTGACCGTTGTTGCCGATTTACCCTTGCGGTTGCGGAGGTAATTGAGCTTTGCACGGCGGACAGCGCCTTTACGCTCCACTTCGATCTTCGCGATGCGCGGCGAATGGATCGGAAAAACTCGCTCCACACCTTCGCCGTAGGAAACACGACGAACAGTGAAATTTTCGTTGATCCCCGTGCCCTTGCGGCCAATGACGATCCCGGAATAAACCTGAATCCGCTCTTTGTCACCTTCCACAACGCGAGTGTGGACTTTGACAGTGTCACCGACACTGAATGGTTTAATTTCGGACTTGAGCTGATCGGCTTCTATTTTAGCTAGAATGGACATTGTAAATAATTTTATGGTTTATTGTAACGGAGCGGTAGCAGTAGGCTGAGCCCCAATGTTATTAGTTTCGTTGTATTGGGACTTTTTGTAAACTGCCCCATCACCGCCTTTGCGAAAAGCGACAAACCCTGCATCTTTAAATGGAATATTGGTTGTGAGCGCGGTATTGTATGTGTAATTTTTTGTCGTTGCAAATAAAGTCGTTCCAGAGTCGGAATCCATTACTTTATAAATTGAAAATGCACAATTCTCCAAACCGATTGTTGCATTTGTAGCTGTGACAGCCCCAAGGGGGATCCCAGCAACGGAAAACATTTTCACAGCGTCTTGAGGTTTCAGATACCCATTTCCCACCAGCATGTCCACATAGGTTTGAACTGTTGTTACGGCAGCAACATCACCAGGCCACCCGAAACTGGTGGAACCAGTGGTCACCGCATCAGAAGCTGCTTGGAAATTTGCAGTGTATATTTGCCTGAGATTTGACAATGCACCGGACATTTGAGCCTTGGTTATCGCGCCGGTAATAGCCGGTAATGACAATGATGCCAGAATAGCGATGATTGAAATAACAACTAGTAGTTCAACCAGTGTAAACGCTCTGAGACGAATGAGGAATTTCATAGACTGTAGGCTGGAAAATTGAATCCTAATTGTCAAACCAAAAAATTCTCGACTTCATCCACCCCTTAAAAAAAACCATCCGGCTATGCCGCCGAGGAGCATGAGCCATGCGGGATTGATGTGTTTTGCAAAGAGGAGCCCAGCGGTGCCCAGCGCAATGCCGCAGGCGGTGGTATTAAATAACAGCGTGTGCGTGGGGTTGATGCAGGCGGTTTTTCCGACGGCGTGAACGCCAGCGAGCATCAATCCAATCGTGATTGGAGCCATGCCGCGTTGGACCGAGGCGCGCCAGCGGTTTTCTTTGAAGTGGTCCCAAATGTAGCTGCATCCATAAACAAGAAAACTCGACGGTAGATAAAATGCCACAAGCACGACGAGCAGACCCGCCACTCCGGCGACCTGCCAACCGATCAGCGCGACCATGGACATATTCGGCCCTGGGGCCATCTGTCCCAGGCTATAAATCGTGGTGAATTGCTGATCCGTGACCCAGTGGTGTCGCGCGACGGTTTCATGCTGCATCTCGGGGAGCACAGCGCTTCCCCCACCCACGGCGAGCAGCGAGAGCAGGCAAAAAACATTCAGCAAACGGACAAGATCACTCATGAGATCTAGGCTGGGGTTTCGGGCGGTAGAGGATGATGGCAATCGGAGCCACAAGAAACAAAACCGTCGGCAGCGAGACATGAAAAAACGCCACCATGATAAATGTCGCAGCGACGAAGAAAATATCCCGCAGATTTGAAAATTGCTTCGTCCCGATTTTCAAAGTCACCTGCAAAAGCAAGCCCACAGCGGCGGCGGCAACGCCCGCCAGCGCGGCGGCGACATCGGGATTGTGGCGGAACTCGTCGTAAAGAAGCCCTAGAATCACCAGCGCCAAAACCCCTGGCAGGATGATTCCCGCCGCCGCCGCAACGGCTCCCATCGGCCCGGCGAGATGGCGTCCGGCAATGATCGAGACATTCACCGAATTCAGTCCCGGCAGGGTCTGCCCGATTTCGAGCGCGGCGAGGAACTCCTCCGCGTCCATCCACTTTTTCTCCTCCACGAGGGCATCGCGAAGGTAAGCCACAAGCCCGCCTCCGAAGCTCGCCGCGCCGATCCGCGCGAAGGCCCCGAAAATTTGTGCTATTGTAGGTCGATTACTCGCTTCGGGTGGCATGGGAGGGTTGGCCGATTTGGTAAACGAGCGCCGTCTTGGTGGTGCCGAGCGAGACCCAATCATGGGCGTTGAGTTGCAGCGCTTTGTAGAAATCATCCGCGCGCCGGAGGCTCGATTTGTGCAGGCCGTCCTGGCTGTCGAAGCGGCACTGGAACGCGAACTCCCCGCAAAACGCCTTCTCGTATTTGCGAGTGCGCCACACGGCGATCGTGGTCTTTCCGTTAAAGGCGTTTCCAAAATGCAACTCGCCGACATTCACCTGCACCTCCTCGACAGCCATGTCGTTGACGAGGCGCAGCGGGGAATCGTGGCTGGCTTCAAGCGCTCCCACGGCAGGGAATGTGGCCACGAGATCCTTCACGGCCATATCCAAATCCTCGCGGGGTTTGGCGAGAACGCAGTTGTGGGAAAAAATCGAGCGCATCCCGCCAAGGGTCTCGCGGAGCGGGAGGAACTCTTCCTTGAACTTGATGCGCGCCATTCCGCCGCTCGCGACAGGGTGCACATTCACGGCGGCCGCTTTTTCAAACTCCGGATGGCGGAATTTAAAAGTCACCTCCGGTACGCCGTCCGGCCAGCCGCCTTTATAATTCGTGCGAAGGCGGAAGATGAAATGGTTCCGGTAAAGCGCGAAATCCTCGGTATCGAAAAACAAAACCTCGCGCACATGGCTCTCGAAAGCCCTGTCCGCCTCCTTGATCTTTACATCAAACCTCTTTGCGGTCGTTTTGACAAGGTGCCAAAAATCCTTGAACGCCTGCGGGCCGGTGAAGTGCCGGGGCTGAAGGATGATCTTGTATTCCCGGTATTGAATCCGGTCTTGCGGGGCGTTCTGGATGTCGGGCTTGGACATGACGGCAAATCACCGCACAGGCTTGCGGCGTTGGCAAAACCGATCTTCAGCGCACCAGCAACTCCGGCAGAGAATCGAGCACGATCTGCGACCAGGTTTCGAAACCCTCACGCCGAGCCAGCAATTCCTCTCGAGTTGCAAAACCGAGTTCCGCAATCGCCTTCTCACCGGCACGGACATCGTGGTTTTCGAGATCCACAATATGTACCACGCCAAGATGCACGCTGCCGACCTCGGTTGAGTCGTCATTGATTAAGGCCACCGCGCGCTCCGTGAAGCTCCCGCCGAGCCGCAATTCCTCGCTGATCTCGCGCCGAACGGCGTTGTGGTAAGTCGATTGGTCGTAGTGCAGGCTCTCGTCAGTGTCGTTGATATGGCCGCCGATTCCGATCGAGGATTTGGCGACGAGCCGCTTCTCGCCCGACTTCGCGCCACGCGTGTAGTGTAGGATTTTGCCGCCGTGCATGAAGACCGCATAGGGAATGATCTGCTTCAGCGAGGGATCGTCCTCCGCCGTCGAGCGCGGGGCAAAAAAATTGTTCTCCTTCTGCAAAAACCTCGGCAGGTAGCCATCCACCGCCGTACAGAGGCCCTGAAAGGCCCCGATCTCGTCAAAAAAACTCCGCCTCACAACCAAAACCAGCTCGTCGTTGTTTGCCATTGAGCGCGGAGTTTGACGACGCGGCGTCCCGCGACAAGGCGAAAAGCAGCCACCGTGCGAGCCTCTTGCTTTTCTTCCCCTTGCAAGGAGGCGGCCTTTTCTGTGACAACCATGATGATGATTGAAGAACTCGCCCAAGCCGTTGAGAGCGGCAAATTCGATAAAAATACGGCCGACAAACTCGCCCACCTCGCGCCGGGATCCTTCTGCACCCACAAGAGCTGGGGCTTCGGACGCGTCGCGGAGTGGAATCTGATCGCCGGCCAAATCCTCATCGATTTCGGACCGAAGAAAAGCCACCCGATGCAGGCCGAATACGCCGCCGAGACCCTCACGCCGATTGCGGCCGGGCACATCCTTGCCCAGCGCGAGAACGACCCGGCCGGCCTTCGCGAGCGCTGCTCGGCGGATGCGCTCGGGGTTGTTCGCCAGATCATCACCGACCTCGGTGGCAAGGCGAATGCCGACCAGATCGCCGGAGCGCTTTCCCCATCCGTCCTCGACGCCGCCGGTTTCAAACGCTGGTGGGAAGGCGCCCGCAAGAAAATGAAGTCCGACGGACACTTCAAGCTTCCGGCCAAAAAAACGGACCCGTATGTGCTTCTCGAGAACCGCGTGAACACCGGCGAGGGCCTTGTGAACACCTTTAAAGAGGCCCGCCACACGAAGGACCAACTACTCGCACTCGACCAGATTCTAAAATCCCTCGACGAACTCTCCGGTCAGGAAGCCTCGCTCCAAGAAGCCGTCACCCGCATCCACGACATCGCCCAAAAACTCCGCCGCCTCCAACCCGCCCCAGCGATCGAGCTTCTTGTTGCCCGCGACGAAATCCTGCAGCGCTTCCCGTCGCTCCAGCTTGCCTCCGAGGCGCCAACCATCGCGGACATCCTTTCCTCCGAATCCTCCCGCCTCGTCGAGATTTTCAACACCCTGCCCGGCTCCAAGCAGCGTGAGGTTTTGGAAAAATTCGACACCGCGTTTGGCGATTCTTGGCCCGACAAATCCCTGCGCCTCATCCGCGAGGCGGGCGGACGCCTCATTGCCGACATCTGCCGCCTCTTTGAAAAGCACGGCCGCAAGGAGCAATTCCAATCCACCCTCGAGCGCTGGATCAGCGACCGATCGATCACCTCGGAAATGCTCATCTGGCTCTGCAAGGAGCGAAACAAGCGTTTCCCAGATCTCTTCAATGCCGAGCTTCTCGCCGCCGTATTCAGCGCGCTCGAGGCCGATATGCTTGCCGAGAAACGCACCTCGCGCCTCAAGGATCTCCTCATGGACGATCGCGAACTCGTTGGCGACCTCCTGATGAATGCCAGCCGTGATGTCGTCCGCGACTCGATGCGCAAGCTGGTCCTCACCCCGGTCTTCGACGACCTCTCGAAGCGCTCGCTCATGGCCCGCATCGTGAAGCTGTATCCCGAGACGCAAAACATGATCACCGGCGCTCACGCCGAAGAGGGCGACACCAGCCTTACGGTTTCCTGGCCCAGCTTGGAAAAGCGCAAAGCCGAGTTCGACCATCTCGTCACCAAAGAAATCCCGAAAAACCTCCGCGATATCAATATCGCCAAGGAGCAGGGCGATCTCCGCGAGAACGCCGGCTTCAAAGCCGCAAAAGAGCACCAGCGCGTACTCCAACGCCGACGCGTCGAGATGGAGCGCGATCTCGCCCTCGCACGCGGAACGAATTTTGAAAATTCGAATACCTCGCAGGTTTCGATCGGCACGGTCGTCACTGTGCGCCTCAAGGATGGCACCTCCGAAACATTCAGCATTCTTGGAGCTTGGGACAGCGCTCCGGAACTCGGGATTGTTTCCTACAAAGCCGGCATCGGCCAAGCCCTCCTCGGCTCCGAGGCCGGGGCCGAAGTCGAGCTACCCGCCGAGAACGGAGTCCGCAAGGCAACCATCGAATCGATCCGCGCCTTCACCGATTTCGATTTGTTGAAAAACAAAATCCACGCTCTCAAAAGCGAAGCCGCCGAGGCCTGAGACCAAACTCCAATGATCCGCACGGACGATCCTGCGGGCCAACCGATAGCCCTGCATGGCCGGGTGCTCGTGGCCTGTGACGATCCGGGCGATATGGCAACTCTCGCGAAGCTCCTCGAGTGCCAAGGTCTCGAGGCCCACTTCGTCGCGGACGGCCATACGGCTTTCGAGTTGCTCAAGTCTGCGGAGTTCGATCTCGTGCTTCTAGGGGCCTCAGACCCCACCTTGGGCGGCTACGAGACTTTGGCAAAAATCAAAGACGGCCCCCGCACGCGCCACATCCCGGTGATCGTGGTTACCGCCAGAAACGAAACCGGGGAGGCGATCCGCTGCATCGAGGCCGGCGCGGAGGACCATCTGCCGAAGCCATTCCACCCTGTGCTGCTTCGCGCCCGTGTAACCGCCAGCTTGGAAAGGAAAGCCCTCGGCGAGGCCTGGCTTCGCCACTTGCAGGAGGTTGAGGAAACCCAGCGGCGCCTGCAGCGCGAACTCTCCGAAGCCGCGCGGTATGTCCGCTCCATTCTGCCCGAACCGCTCGAGCAACCGTTCCAGATCGATTGGAAATACCACCCCTCGAGCGAAATCGGCGGCGATGCGTTCGGCTACCACTGGATCGATGAAGAACATTTCGCCATTTACCTGCTTGATGTCTGCGGCCATGGCGTCGCCGCCTCGTTGCTCTCGGTCACCGCCATCAACATGATCCGCTCCGGCTCGTTGCCGAATACCGATTTTTGCGATCCCTCCGCAGTGCTCGCCGCTCTCAACGAGGCTTTCCCGATGGAACGCCAGAATGGCATGTATTTCACCATTTGGTATGGCGTGTACCACGCCGCGAACCGCTTATTGCACCACTCCAGCGGCGGCCACCCGCCGGCCTTGCTTCTCACGGGTAGCGATTCGCATCGCCTCCACGCACCCGGGATGATTATCGGCGCGCTGCCGGGGATGACCTTTGAGACACAAACCTGCTCCGTGCCCGAAGCCGCGACGCTACTGGTCCTTTGTGATGGCTGCTACGAAATCCGCGATACCAGCGGTGCCATGGTCGCATTTGATGAATTCGAGGCCTTCATGCGGCAGCATGGACAGGAGCCGAACGGCCTTGGAAAACTTTTCGCTTGGGTCAAAAAATGCCAAGGCGGCCGCAAATTGATGGATGATTTTTCGATTGTCCGTATCCGTTTCTAAAAATGGACGGCGCGTTTTCCCTCCGAATCACAAACCTCCTCGACGAGATTCCGCCGGCGACTGAGCTTGCCGCGCAGTGGCTTGTCTCGAGAGGCGTGACGCGCGACGAGACACACTTCGCGCGCCTGGTGATCGACGAGGTCGTGAGCAATTGCGTCAAATATGGCTACGATGACTCCGCCGAACATCTCATCGAGATCGAGATTTTGATCGCGGGGGAACGCATGACCATTGCGATCACGGACGACGGCCATTTTTTCGACCCCCGCGACCACCCCGAGCCCGACACCAGCCTTCCCGTCGAGCAGCGCCCGATCGGCGGACTGGGAATTCATCTCTTGCGCAAGATGGCCGATCACATTGAATATGATCGGATATTTGAGCGGAACCGCCTGAGCATCCATAAATCGATCACCTCACCCAGCAGCCCATGAATCCTCTCTCCATCAGCATCCGGAAAAAATCCACGCCCTTCGGCTCAGGCGGAACAACCGTCCTGCTCTCGGGAATTCTCGATCGCGGCGGGGCCACCCATTTGATGGAGGAACTCCAACCTGTGCTTCAATCCGAGCCCTCCCATCTGGTTCTCGACATCACAGCGCTGCGTCATGTGAATGCCGACGGCATCCGAGTCTTTGCAAAACTCCTCGCTCTCCAAGAACACCACAGAGGCAGCTTCCACATCATCAATCTCTCATCCCACGCCGAGGGCGCGATGTTCGAGGCGCGCGAACTCAAAGGCGGTGTTAAAATCCTCCAAATCGCAGGCAATCTGGACCTCCGGGGCACCCAAGCCGTAGAGCAAAATGTGCTCAAACTCTGCGAAGGCTACCGGCCTCAACTACTTCTCGACCTCTCCGCGACCGACATGGTCGTGTCGCTCGGCATCCGACTGCTCCTCCAAGCCATCAAAACCGCCTCCGCGCACGGCGGCCGCGTCCTGCTCCTAAACCCCTCCCCCGCCGTCGCAAATGCGCTCGAATTTTCAGGCCTTGCGCAATTCATCGCCCGGGGCAAGGAATCCGAAGTCGCCGCAGGGATGTCGTAACACGAATCCTAACCAAGCCCCGTAATTGGAGGGCTGCTCTCCAAAGCTTTCTATTGGGTGGCGTTTCGGGCCACGCGGAGTCCGACGAGGATGACTCGCACATCGGGGGGCATGGAGCTCGCGCGGTAGTGGACGGCACACTCGTTGGCGTGGTAGGCCCAGCAACCGCCCCGGATGCTTCGTTGCAGGGGTTGCGTGCCGCTGGGATTCCAGCACCACTCGAAGACATTTCCGCTCATGTCGTGGATACCGAGTTCGTTTGCCAGTTTGGTTCCGACGGCTTTGGTGCCTTCAGCGACAAAACTGCCGAAATACCACGCGACTTCATTCACTTCATCGCTTCCACTATAGATGAAATCCCGGCTTGAAACCCCGCCGCGTGCGGCCCATTCCCATTCGGCAGCGGTCGGCAACCGATAGCCATTGGCGGCGGGATTCACGGTGGGAACGGATTCCCCGGTTTTGTAGATTTTTCCATCCAATTGATAGACGGGGGTCAATCCGTCCCTCTCGCTCCGGGCGTTGCACCACTTCAAGGAGTCAAACCAACTCACACCCACGACGGGGGTTTGCGGGCTCGAAAGGCGACCCGCGCCGTTCAAATCATAGCCCTGCTGGAGCGCCCAACTTTGAACCTCTTGCCATTCGCCATAGGTGACTTCGTATTTTCCGATCTGAAACGCAGCGACCGCCGTGCCGGCGAGTTCAGAGGAGGCTGGGAGGGCTCCGGCTTCCACACGGAGCATCGCGGGTTTAAATTCCGGATTCATCAAGCCGGCGGATTCGAGAGCATCCACAACTTGATCCAGAGCCATCTGATCGAGCATTTTTTTTTCGGTCACGGGTTGCGGCAGGAAATCCAAGCCTTTTAGATTTTCGATCACCTTCGGTGCCGAGCCGGACCACAACGCCGCTCCGGCAATAACCAAAAAGCAAAGGCCAAGCATCACAAATCCGTATGGTTTTCGTTTTTTCATTAAAAGGGCAGGGCCGAATCGCGGCGAGGTTTTGGTAGGGACTCTCATATTGGCCTGCCAGCGAAAATCCTCAACGCTTTTTCATCGGCATGCTGAGAAACGGGCTTCCGGCCGCGACGAAGCGCCAAGGCAGATCGGCGGAGCGAGTGATTCCGATGCGCGGGCCGGCTGAAATTGTCGGCGGGGCGGTTGGTGGGAGCAAGATCGGGCCGTCGGCTGCCTCGAAAAAATCCTGCCCGTGAAAAGTTCCTTCGATGCCCAAGGCACGGGTGAGTTTTCCTGGACCAGAGCAGAGGTTTTTCAGTTCGTTCATTCCACGGCGCCGGCGCATTTCCTCGATTCCCCGCGTGGGCTCGAGCGCGCGGATGAGAACGAAGCCGTCCACTGCGCCGCCTTTCACCAGAAAATTCAGCAGCCAATACATGCCGTAATTCAAATACACATACGCTGCGCCGGGCGGCTTTTCGGCGACAAAGCCGCGCGTGGAGGGACGACTGAAAGTGTGGCACGCCTCGTCATTCCGCACAGAGTAGGCCTCGGTCTCGACGATCACGCCGCCAGCTTGATTCCAAACCAACTCGGCTCCGATCAATTCCCGCGCGCAGGAGAGAGGATCACGCTGGAAAAACTCCCTTGTGAGCGTTTTCATGAATTCAAATGGGATCTTTTCAGAGCGTTCCGCTTTGAAAACCAAAACTTCCCGGCTCGACTTGAACTCGCCGCCGCATTTACCTAGGAAAGCGTGAAAGCATCCCCTCCGCGGGCCGCTTCCGAAATGGAATGAAACTCACCAAACGCGGCGAATACGCCCTGCGCGCCCTCATTGATCTCGCCATCGCCCGCGAGGCTGGTCGCGATTTGCTCCCGCTCAAGGAGGTCGCCGCCCGCGAGAAAATACCGCTTCCGTTTCTCGAGCAAATCTTCGCCCAACTCCGCGAAGCCGGTGTCGTCGATGGCAAGCGTGGCAAGCACGGCGGGTTCTTCCTCGCACGCCCAGCCACCAATATTTTCATGGGTGAAATTGTCCGCTTAATCGACGGTCCGCTCGCTCCGATCGCCTGCGTGAGCCAGACTGCCTACAAAAAATGTTCCTGCCCGGACGAGGACCACTGCGGCTTGCGCCTCCTCATGCTCGATGTGCGAAACGCCATTGCCGACATCCTTGACCGATACAGCCTCGCTCAAGTCGTCGAAGTCACCCTCCAAAAACTCCGTCGCGACCAAATCGTGCTGCCCTTCGCCACCCCCGCTCCCCAAGACCAATCCTCGCCGGATTACCAAATCTGAGTTCCACGGATCGCCGCTCGGGTTCTTTGTAAAAAATCACAAACATTTTTTCGAAATATTATGTTGACCAATTCAGTCACCTTATTTATTTCCTGATTCATTCGATTAAGAAATGAATCCGCCGTCTCCATTCTCCAAGCCAAACCAAACCATGCCCGAGCGGGAAATCCTGCAGGCCGTTCGCGAGGTTCGTTTCGGCGCCGTGGAGATCGTGGCTCACGACGGGCGGGTCATGGAAATCCGCCAAACCAAGAAGGTCCGCATCCCCTCGGAGAGCGCGACCTCAAATTTGTCCGACCTGAAACCAGGAGGCTGAAAACCCATCCGCAACACCAGCACCCCGCGAGGCGGAGTGCTGTCGCAGACCACTCATTAATATGACTAGATTAATAAACTATAAATCCCGCCTCGCGGCGAAGCTTTCGCTCGCCGGGGTCGTCACCCTCGGGTCACTCCCAATCGGCACCGCCCTTGCAGGCAGTGCCGAACCTCCACCCCCTCCCGCCGAAAAATCCGCTCTCGCCGAATGGTGGGATGGAAGACAAGCCACCGGAAATTGGTATGCCGTTCGCGACTCCCTGCAGGATCGCGGCGTGAACTTCCGGGCCGACTGGCGCTCCAATTTCCTCGCGATTGTCGATGGCGGCCTCGAGCAACGCGGCGGATTCGACCAGGAGCTTCGCTTCGAACTCACTGTCGATGCGGCCAAGCTCACGAAGATCGATAACCTCGACGGCCTCAGCTTCACCGGCGATGTCCGCTGGCGCGAAGGCACCTACAGCATCAACAAATATTCCGGCACCGACAGCACCTTCCGCCCCAGCGCCTACACGGGCGGGGCCGGTTGGCGCTTCCGCAAAGCCTACGCGACCTACACTACTCCCGAGCTTTTCGGCATTCCCGAATTCCTCACGCTCTCCGGCGGTTGGCAGGTGCCGACCGATTTGTTCCTCGTCCAGCCGGAATCGAAGCTCTTCGTAAACCAAACGATCCGCACGGCGAAAGGCATCAACCCGAACCTCCCGTGGGGCGGTTCCTTCTCGACCTGGGGCGGCTACGCAAAAATCGAGCCCACCGACTGGCTCTACGCGCAAAGTGGTTTGTATTTGGCCTACCCGTTCGGCACCGATCCGATGAACCACGGACTCTCGTTCCAAGGTTACGCATTCGATCCTTCGCTGAACGGCCTCTACAGCCTCAACGAGATCGGCGTCACCCCGAAAATCGGCCCGGAGCAGCTTCCCGGAAAATACGCCGCCGGCATGATCTACTGGGGGGTCGAAAAAACCGGATTCGAGGGCGTGCCCTACGATGGAAATCTCCAGTTCTACTGGCAAGCAGATCAGCAATTGTTCCGTGAAAAATCCATCGCGTCACATTCGATCGGCGAGGGGAGCGAAGGTGGCAAGAACCCCGTTGCGGCGGTCAAACCCAAGAATGACGAACAAGGCCTCTATTGGTTCAGCACGCTGAACTTTGCTCCTCCGGAAAACAACCTCATGCAATTCTACGCGCTGGGTGGTTTGGTTTATAAAGGCCTCATCCCCGGTCGCGACAAGGACCAAACCGGCGTCGCTTTCGCCTACGGCAACTACAGCTTCGAAGCCGCGAATGTGGACCGCGAAAAAAACCGCAACCCCAGAACCTACCAAGCCGTCATGGAATTCGACTACCGGATTCAGCTCAACCGCTTCGCGTATGTGCAACCCGTTCTCCAATACATCATCAACCCTGGCGGGCGCGGCCTCGTGGCCAACGACACCATCCTCGGCCTGCACATGGGCGTGAATTTCTGAACCCTACGACAACTCCAACCAACCAAACCAATATCATGAAAACCCATCCACGCACCCCGCGCCGCCTCGCCGCCGCGCTCGTCATCGCCCTGTTCGGCCTCGCGATTTTCAACGCCGCCGCACAAACGCTCCTGAATGTCTCCTACGACCCAACGCGGGAGTTCTACACTGACTTCAACGCCGCCTTCGCCAAACACTGGAAGCAAAAAACCGGGCAGCAAATCGAGTTCATCCAGTCACACGGCGGCTCGTCGAAGCAGGCCCGCGCGGTCATCGACGGACTCGAGGCCGATGTCGTCACACTTGCGCTTGCCGCAGATGTTAATGCCATCGCCAAGGCCGGGCTCCTGCGCGAAAACTGGCAGAACAGCCTGCCGTCGAACAGTGCGCCCTACCAATCCACGCTGGCCTTCCTCGTGCGAAAGGGAAATCCGAAGAACATCAAGGATTGGGACGATCTCATTCGACCCGATGTGCAGGTCATCACGCCAAATCCCAAAACCTCCGGCGTGGCACGCTGGAACTTCCTCGCCGCCTGGGGCTGGGCTTTGAACCACTTCGGTGGCGACGAGGCGAAGACCCAGGAGTTTATCAAAAAACTCTACGCCAATGTCCCGGTACTAGACACCGGAGCACGCGGATCCTCGACCACCTTCACCGAGCGCCAGATCGGCGATGTGCTCATCAACTGGGAAAACGAGCTGCTCCTAGCGTTGAAGGAACAAGGCGACAAATACGAAATCGTTACCCCGTCGCTCAGCATCCTCGCCGAGCCAACCGTGGCCTTAGTCGACAAGAACGTGGATAAAAAGAAAACGCGCGAAGTCGCGCTGGCCTATCTGGAATACCTCTATTCCGACGAGGGCCAGGAAATCGCCGGGAGACATTTCTATCGCCCGAGCAATCCCGCCATCCTCGCGAAGTTCCAATCGCAGTATCCGAATCTGAAGCTCTTCACCATCGACGAGGTCTTCGGCGGTTGGAATCCGGCCACGAAGAAGTTCTTCGAGGACGGCGCGATCTTCGACCAGATCTACCTGAAATAACAACCCAGGAGAATGGATGGAGACTCGTGAAAAAACCAAGCGCTACCCTGCGCGCCGCATTCTGCCTGGCTTTGGCCTGACCATGGGCATCACCGTGAGCTATCTCACGCTGCTCGTGCTCATCCCGCTGTCCGCCGTCTTCATCCGTTCCTCCGGCATGGGCTGGGACGCCTTCTGGAGCGCTATCACCAGCCGTCAGGTCGTGGCGTCCTACAAGGTTACCTTCGGAATCTCGTTCCTGGCCGCCGCGACCAACGCGGTCTTTGGATTTCTCGTCGCTTGGGTGCTCACGCGCTACCGCTTCCCCGGACGGCGTATTCTCGATGCGCTCGTGGATTTGCCGTTTGCCCTGCCGACCGCCGTGGCCGGCATCGCCCTTACCGCGCTCTACGCCCGCACCGGGTGGCTCGGCCAATTTTTCTATTCGCTGGGCATCGAAACCGCCTACTCGCAAGTCGGCATCTACATCGCGCTCACCTTCATTGGCCTGCCCTTCGTGGTGCGAACACTGCAACCTGTGATGGAGGATTTGGACGCCGAGGTCGAGGAGGCCGCCGCCTCGCTCGGCGCCGGCCGCGCCAAGGCTTTCACGCAAATCATCCTACCAGCCCTGCTGCCCGCGATGCTCACAGGCTTCGCCCTCGCCTTCGCACGCGCCATCGGGGAATACGGCTCGGTCATTTTCATTTCCGGCAACATCCCGCTCCGCACGGAAATCACGCCACTTGTCATTGTTAAATTCCTTGAGAACTACCAATACCCCCAGGCCACGGCCGTGGCCGCCGTGATGCTCACCGCCAGCTTCGCCCTGCTTTTCGTTATCAACCTCCTCCAGCGTTGGGCCGAAAAAAATTCCTGACCCTTCCATGGCTTCCATCGTCTCCCGCACCCGCTCGTTTGTTCCGCCAAAATCCTTCCGCACCATCACGGAGTCCGCTCCTATGCGCTGGACGCTCACAACCATAGCACTAGGATTCCTCTCGCTCTTTTTGCTGATGCCGCTCATTGCGGTTTTTTACGAAGCGTTCAAAAAAGGAGTCCACCTCTACCTCGCCACCTTCTCCGATCCCTACGCGATCGACGCCATTCGGCTCACGCTCACCGTCACCGCAATCAGCGTGCCATTGAATCTCCTCTTCGGCCTCGCCGCCGCGTGGGCCATCACGAAATTCACATTTCGCGGAAAAAGCCTTCTCGTCACCGTGCTCGATCTTCCTTTCGCCGTCTCGCCCGTCATCGCGGGCCTCATCTTCGTTCTCATTTTCAGCACCACCCACGGTTGGCTCGCGGAGCCGCTCAAAGCCTGGGACCTCCGCATCATCTTCGCCCTACCCGGCATCGCGCTGGCCACGATTTTTATCACACTCCCGTTCATCGCCCGCGAGTTGATCCCCGTCATGCAGGCGCAGGGACGAGACGAGGAATTGGCCGCTCTCACGCTCGGCGCAGGCGGTTGGCGCACCTTTTTTCATGTGACCCTCCCAAATGTGAAGTGGGGCCTCTTCTACGGCGTCATTCTCTGCAATGCCCGCGCCATGGGCGAATTCGGAGCCGTCGCCGTAGTCTCGGGCAACATCAAGGGCAAGACCACCACCATGCCGCTCTACATCGAAACGCTCTACATGGAATACCAAACCGTGAGCGCGTTCTCGCTCGCCACCATTCTGAGCCTCCTCGCGCTCGCCACCCTCCTTCTTAAGAACTTCATCGAATGGCGCTCGGCCAAATCCGCCCGCCACTGATCACCTCGAATCCATGAGTATCCAAGCCACCCACATCTCCAAAACCTTCGGCGACTACCGCGCCCTCCAAAATGTCTCGCTCACCGTCCCCGACGGCCGCCTCGTCTCGCTGCTCGGCCCCTCCGGTTCGGGAAAAACAACGCTCCTGCGCATCCTCGCCGGACTCGAATATCCGGACCCCGACGCCCTCGGCCGCGTCCTCTTCCACGGCGAGGATGTCACCGATCTCGCCCCGGGAAAACGCGGCGTCGGATTCGTGTTCCAGCACTACGCGCTCTTCCGGCATATGACCGTGGAAAAAAACATCTCCTTCGGCCTCCGCTCCCTTCCGCGCTCGAAGCGCCCCTCGCACGACGAAATCCGCAAGCGCGTGAACAACCTCCTTGAACTCGTCCAACTCGATGGCTTGAACGCCCGCTATCCCTCCGAACTCTCCGGCGGCCAGCGCCAGCGCGTCGCCCTAGCCCGCGCCCTCGCCGTGGAACCCCGCGTGCTCCTGCTCGACGAACCCTTCGGCGCGCTCGACGCCAAGGTCCGCAAAGACCTCCGCCGCTGGCTCCGCACCTTCCAGGAGGAAATTAAAATCACCACTATCTTCGTCACCCACGACCAGGAAGAGGCCCTCGAACTCGCCGACGAAGTCGTTGTGATGAACAACGCCCGCATCGAGCAAGTCGGCTCGCCGCAGGAGGTCTACGACAACCCGAAATCCCCTTTCGTCATCGAATTCCTCGGCAATGTGAACCGATTCCGCGCCGGTGACTCCAACCATCCCCCCCCCGAAGCCGGCGTCCTCTATGTCCGACCGCACGATGTCGAAATCCAGCCCTCCGGGACCACCCCGCACCAACATGCGATCGCCGCCAAAGTGCTCCACATCTTTTCCGCCGGAAACTTCGCCCGGGTCGCCCTCGAACGAATCGGCACCCACGAGCACTTCGAGGCCGAAGTCCCCCGCGAACGCCTCCGCGAACTTGCCCTCGAACAAGGGCACACGGTCGCCGCCACCTTCCGCCACATCCGCCTCTTCGAAAAAAACGGCTTCAGCGAGGATACGAACCTCTTAGCGCCATGACTCCCAAAACCAATTCCCCGTCCATGGATTCCAGGCTACGGAAACACTGCATCGCCGAGCTCTTCGAGCCACTCACAGATCTCGCGACAGAATCCGAGAGACTCTTTCCCGCGCATTTGGAGTTCACCGATTCACGGGGTTCGACCACAAGCATTCCGCGATTTCTTTTCACCGGTCCCGGCGAACGCTCCACCTTTTTGCGGGTTGGCATCTTTGCGGGCATCCACGGCGATGAGGTCAGCGGCATCCATGCCGCAGTGGAGCTTCTCCGCCATCTTCATGAAAACCCCGATCCGGTTACTGGCTACGAGTTGTTTGTTTATCCGGTCTGCAATCCATGGGGCTTCTTACAAAACACCCGCTGGCTGAAAAGCGGAGCCGACATGAACCGCGAATTCTGGCGCGGCTCCAATGAGGTCGAAGTCCTTCTTCTGGAGGGCCAGCTCATGCGCCTCGCCTTCGACGGCATCATTGCCCTACACACCGACGATACCAGCCACGGCCTTTACGGCTTTGCCAAGGGCCACCAACTCACACGCCATGTTCTCGAGCCCGCGCTAGAGTCTGCCTCGCGGTTCCTACCGCGGAACTTCGATCGTAGCATCGACAACTTCCAGGCCAACCAAGGCATCATTGAGCAAGGATACCCAGGCATCCTTGGAGCCCCGCCCACACAATCTCCTCAACCCTTTGAGATCGTTTTCGAAACCCCCCATCAGACTCCCTTCGATCTCCAGACCGCCGCGCACATCGCTGCCATCACGGCGATTCTTGAGAACTACCGATCCCTCATCTCTCACGCCCAAAATATCTAAAAAACCAATGGCGGCGTTTGTGCGCTTGGCACAGTTACTCAAAGCCCAAGCCGAGGCATTTGAGCATTCGGGCTTTGGAGGTCTTTTTGATAAATGTCTTTGTCATATAGGCCGTGGCACCGGCTTTGATGGCTGTGATTATAGCTAAGTGGCTGCCCTCAGTGGGTGATGGTCAGAGCCTAGTTTCAGAAGCGAGCCATCGATTGGCGTCAAAACAAAAGCCTCAATCCCGATGGTAGGGCGAACCGGCAAGGATCGATTCGGCGCGGTAGAGTTGCTCGAGGGCGACCAGCAAGGCGAGTTCATGCTGGAGGGTTTGTGGGCCGAGGGACCAAAGCATATCGGCTCCGGCACGGGCGGCGGCATCCCACCCGTCCGAGGCGCCGACCATCAACGCACACCGCGAGATGCTGCGGTTCTGGAGATTTTGGATTTCCGAGGCGAAGGCCCGGCTGGAAAATTGCCTGCCGCGCTCATCAAGCAGGATTCGATAGCAGCCCTTGGCGAGTTCGCCCATCCGCTCCGCGAAACGGGGGCCGGTTTTGACGAAATGAATTTCAAATTTCGAGCATCCCCCAAGCCTCCGAGAATATTCCTCGATGCCGAGGCGGGCAAAATCCAGCGCAGGCTTGCCGGCGGCGAGGACTTTCCAGGTCAACGCTGGACCGGGTTGAAGTCGGCCGCGTGGTAGGAACTGCGCACGAGCGGGCCGCTGGCTACGAACTCGAAGCCCTTCTTGCGCGCGATGGCACCGTAAAGTTCGAAGGTCTCTGGGTTGATATATTCCACCACCGGCAGGTGGTTCGGTGTGGGGCGCAGGTATTGGCCAAGTGTAAGCACTTTTACGCCGGACTCGCGCAGGTCATCCATCGCCTGGAAGAGTTCGATCTCCGTCTCGCCAAGGCCCAGCATGAGCCCGCTTTTCGTCATGATGTCAGGCCGCAGCTCGCCTGCGCGCTTGAGAAAATCAAGCGAGAGGCGGTATTTGGCGCGGGAGCGAACGAGCGGGGTGAGGCGCTCGACGGTTTCGAGGTTGTGGTTGAAAACATCGGGGCCGGCTTCGAGCACGCGCTGGAGCGGAGCGTCCTTGCCGTTGAAGTCGGGAACCAAAACTTCGATCACAATTTTGGGATCAAGTGCACGGATAGCTTCGATCGTTTGTCCAAAATGATCCGCCCCGCCATCGGCGAGATCGTCACGGGCCACTGCGGTAATGACGACATGTTTGAGGCCCAGACGCTTTACGCCCTCGGCCACCCGCTGGGGTTCATCCTGCTCGAGCGGCAAGGGTTTTGCCGTATCCACCGCGCAAAACCCGCAGGCACGGGTGCAGCGGTCGCCTGCGATCATGAAGGTCGCTGTGCCACCGCTCCAGCACTCCCAGCGGTTCGGGCACTGCGCGCTTTCGCACACCGTGTGAAGGCGCAGATCGGAGATCAGTCCCTTGGTTGAAAAGAACACCGGATTCGAGGGCAACCGGACCTTGATCCAATCGGGCTTCTTGGCTTGGTGGAGCGTGGGGTCGATTTTGATGGTGGCCATTCGAAAAAAATTGCGGAAACGCAATTTGCAATTTTCTCCCTCTGCATCAGCCTGTCAATTCAACTTCCCGTGCCACCGAGACCGAGCTCCCGCACGAGCCGCGCGAAAGTTTGCGAGGGATTGTCGCCGAGGTGATCCACGGCAAGCCGCTCCAAGCCGCGCGCGAAGTCGATCCGGTAAAGCCCAAAGCGCGGCGTGAACGAGCCCCACTCGTAGTTGTCGGTGAGCGACCAGTGCATATAGCCGAGCAGCGCCACCCCCCGGTCGAGCATTCCCCTCACTTCGCGCAAATGCGCCACGAGATAATCACTGCGCGTGAGCCCATCGGGGCGTCGGGCGACGACAGCGTTATCGCGGCTGCAGCGCTGCGACATGCCATTTTCAGCGATCAGGATTCCAAGGCCGGGAAAGGCTTTGGCGTAATACGAGCAAAACGCCGACATCCCCTCTGGCAGGAAATGCCAGTCCCACCACTTGCTGGTGAGCACATCGAACAGATGCGCGGAAAGGCTACGGCTTTTAAATTCGAGGTCCGAAAAATCCGGCATCCGCAGCGCGTGGCTGAGGAATGGGTCGTAGTAATCCACGCCGAGATAATCGAGCGTGCTGTCGCGCTTGGCGCGTTCCAGCTCCTTCAAAAAAAAGCCGCAGCCTTGCTCCGTCGCGGCGCGTGAGGCCAGGAAATTCGCAATGCCGTGAAGGCTGGCTCCGGCGAGCGCAGCAAGGTCGGTGCGGCGTCGCAGGGCGGCAGCGGCGAAGTGGATCGACAAATCCTCGGCGCGGGCTTTGAAGTATCCGCCGACCTCCGGGGGCTTCACGCCCGTTTTCCGGAGGCACAGCAGGTCGAGCAACATCACATCCGACCAATAAACATCACTACAAAAGGTGTTCATTGAGACGAGCGGCCTCGCCCAGCCGCGCGATTCGTAGAGGTCGTGGACGGCGTTGTAGGCCCGCACATGCGCCGCGAGCAGGCGGTTGTAGGCCCGCAAGCCGATTGCCACGCCGACATCCGGCCCGCCCGGGAAACAGCGGTTCAGATAGGTATTTAGCACGAGCATGTTTGGCTCGTTGATCGTGATATACCACCGCAGCGGCGGCTGGCCGTGGACATCGGCCAGACGGTCGTTCAGCCGGGTGATCGCGTGGCGGGCGAAGATTTCGAAAAGATCGACGGTTTCGTCCATCAGCCACGCATCGATGCCCAACCAAGCGGGATGTGTGAAATGCTGGAGCGTCACCACGGGCTCCAACCCCTCCTCCCGGCAGGCGGCGATGCGGAGCGCATAGGCGGCGATCGCCTCGTTGTCGAACTCCGGCGCAGCTCCACGCGAGGTGGAGGTCGAAGGCTGGATGCGCGCCCACTCGAGGCCGAGCCGGAAGGCGTTCATCCCAAGTCCACGCGCGAGCTGATAATCACCCCGATAGCGGTTCCAGAAATCCACAGCAGCTCCGGTTTTTTGAACCCGCCCGGAGGCCTCGCAGGCACCCCAGTTGTTTTTCGGATCGCCGGGCCCGTTATAGCCGCCCTCGCTTTGGTAGCCCGAGGTGGCGACTCCGATGAGAAATTTTTCACGCGCGTTCTGCATCCCTACGATCCCTCGGCGATGCGCTTGCGGAGGGCTTTTTCGCGAAGCTTGGAAATAATCACAGGCCGCTTGTCCGGCTCTTCGAGGGTAATCTGGGCGATTTCCGAGGCCGCATTCGGGCGACCGAGAGACCGTGCCGCTTGGCGCATCTGCTCCAGACGCGCCGGGTTGTCCAGCAAGCGGCGGAGCTTGTGGGCCACGAGCGTCACCTCCGTGCATTTCACCGCCGCGCCGACCTCGAGGAGCACATCGGCATTCCGCTCCTCCTGCCCACCAATCGGATCGAGAATCATCATCGGCAGCCCGCGAGCCAATGCCTCGGCTGTGGTCATTCCGCCGGGCTTGCTGAGAATCATCGTCGAGGCCGCCATGAGTTCGGGCATTTCTTTGGTGAAACCCAGCACGCAAAAATCGCCCGGGCGGGATTTGACGAGTTGCACAATGTCGTCCTGCATATTCTTGTTGCGTCCGCAAACAATCACCGCTTGAAAATCGCGATCGAGGTTCAAAAGCTGGCGGACCACCGCCGTCGCAGGACTCAATCCCAGCGCGCCTCCCACCACCAAAAATGTCGGCCGCCCCGGCTGCAATCCATGCCGCAGCAAGACCGCATCCACATCCACGGATTTCGCAAAATCCGGCGCCACGGGAATGCCGGTGATTTTGATCCGATCCGACGGCAGGCCGAGCGCCTCCATGTGAATTTTGTCATCCTCCTGCGCCACGAAATACCAGTGGAACGCCCGCGTGATCCAAAACGCATGGAAGTGAAAATCCGTCACGACCACGCCGAGGCGCGCGTCGAGTTTTCCATTCGAAATGAGCCAAGAGATCACCCCTGCCGGCATGAAGTGGGTGCAAAGAATCACATCGGGGCGGAAATCCTTCACCAGACTCATCAAAGGCAGCGCCTGTGGGAGATCGATCGCGAGACGGCTTTTATCGGCCACCCATGGATCGTCACTCCTCTCATACCACCAGCCGAGAAATTCCGGCAGCATCTCGGAGAGTTTTTTGTAGAGCGTCGAGTAGAACTGCTTGTGGAGGACATTCGTGTGGTCGAGCGAATCGTCGCACAGCACCTCCTCCACATCGTGCCGCTCGCGCATCGCGCAGGCCAAGGCATCGGCGGCCTTCACATGCCCCGAGCCGACCGAGGCCGACAAAATCAAAACGCGCTTGCCCATTCGCCGCGAAATCTACCCTACCCCTCGCACGCCACAAGCCATTCCCATGCTTCGAATCACCCCTTGAGTCGCAGCATCCAATTGTAAACAACCAGCCGCTCCGTCGGGATTGCGAGGCAGTCCGGCCCGGGAAGCGTATTACGCGCGAGGAATCCTAAGAGCACCCTCTCCCAACGCCGCATCAATCTCCTCGGACAAGTCACGATCAACTCCTTCGCGAGGATGCAGAAAATCCGGCTCTCCTTGAGATCCAACCCGCCCTTGCTGATCGCGTGCCGCAGGATCCACGGCACACCCGGCTTGCGCATGTAGCCGTGGTCCGTCGCGATGACAAACAACCCACCAGCCAATCGCCTTGCCACGATATTGTCGGCCTCCGCGAAAGGTTTCCCCCACGCGGATTTCTGCAAAAGGATCGCGATGTTCTCTGAGAGGACATTCATTCGGCGGTATTGCTCGAGCACTCGCGCCGCCGCATAATCCGAACCCGATTGCCTCAAGACAAAAACCTGCGAGCCCTGAATCCGCCTTGTTTCAAAATCTCCCACGGCTTGCTCCAACCACGCCAGTGAGGCCCCGCTTGTCCACCGAACTCAGCAACAAATTCTGTCTTCTTTCCGCCAAGTGAGCATCATCACCCCTGTCCCGGCAGCGATCAGCAGGGGGGCTAGGCCCCCGTCCGCCAGTTTCGTCAGGCACGCGCCCTGGAGCGGCAAATCGGGGCATAACAACGCCGGCGGCAAACACGGGCCCGCCAAGACCGCATGCCCCCCCCCAGACCGCAATGCCCCAGATCCGCATACAGCGCCTCGGCCCCCGTCACTGCCAGCAACACATATTCCACCGCCACCATGAGAATGAGCGACCATAGAATCAGTGATGACACCCCAAACGCACCCTGCGGCCCCGACAAACCGACAGCTGTTTGAAAAGCATAGACCGGGCCTCGATATCTCCAAAAACCACCCGCGGCACCAAAAGCACCGTCCCCGCTGCGTGGTCTAGCGAGAATGAACTCTCGCTCGACCACGCAGCGGGATCGAGTTGCACCATTTTCGGTTCTTGTGAGTTAGCACCTGTTTGACTTTACCTCTCCGACATCTAAATGCTTGAAACCAGACAGCCAGCATCCTTTTCCCGGGATCGCGACCTTTTTTGGATTGCCGTGATCTTCTCAACCGCAGCTCTGGTTTTGCTGCTATGGACAAGGGCTTCCGACCCACGATGGTTGGGGCATTTGCAAATCGACCCGGTTGTCTTCCAAACCCGCGCGGTCTTTTTTTTGGAGCATTCCTCGTGGGCTCATGCAGGGCACAATGAATATCAACCCGGCGCTCTGTGGTTTTTTGTCGCGACCGCTTGCGGTTTGGATGACCCGCGCAAATTCGACGACTTCCGCCACGCCCTCCTAACCGCGAATTCCATTTTACTCTGCTTGCACATTCTTCTCGCCGCCGTTTTTGGCGAAAAACACACGCCGTGGGTGATGATGATTTTGGCTGCGGCGACCGGCCCCATTCTTCTGTATCGATTTGAACTTTTGGTTTCGCTCCTTGTTTTAACGGGATGGCTTTTCTGGCGACGAGGCCATTTCAACACCTGCGGATTTTTCATGGGATTGGCCATGGCCACCAAAATTTACCCCGTTCTTCTTGCTCCGCTCCTGCTCGTTGGCGCTTGGTTTTCTGGAAAAATCCGGAAAAGCATCAGCTCGATGTTTGCGTGGGCCTTGGGACTTTTCGGGATGACTTTTTCGTTGTTGATATTCGGTGCCCAAAGCCAGGAGTTGATGACAGCGATCCAGTTCCACATTAACAAGCCGTTCGGCATTGATGGATTCTTGGGGAGCCTCGTTCCGTTACTCCAAGATTTCCTGGATATCCCTCTCAGAATGGCACCGCGAAACGGTATCCACGGCTTTGATTCGGACTTGGGACTTTTCGCCACAAACGCCATAACCTGGATGTGGTTTCCAATCGCATTGGGGGTCATTTTTCTGATTCTCCGAAAACAACATGTCCAGATGGATCCGAATGCCGGCGATCTTTTTGTGCTCTTGGGAGTCTTCGTTGGCTTCGGTAAGCTCATGGCTCCGCAATATACTTGGTGGGCGCTTTCGCTGTTGCCCTTTGCTCCGGCTGGATGGCTTTCGAAAAAGATATGGGCTGTCGTGTTACTCTTGCTCCTCTCAAGCCTCTTGATCGGCCAAATCGTGTATCCGCTAAACTACTCCGATTTCATAAAATGCTTCTCAAAGAACCCTTTGGAAAATTCGTTATTTTGGATTAACTCAGTCAAAAATCTGATGTGGCTTGTAGCCGTTGGCATTACTGCCAGCAGCCTATTTTCAAAAAAGAATTAAGACATACAAAGCCAAGAATTAACGATTGCTTGGGTGCGGCGTTGGCGTTGGCGTTGGCGTCGCCTGCACGATGACCTTCTTTGATTTAGTAGTAGAATTACCGCCTGTTGTTACCTTCGGCGTTTCTTTGGATTCGTTTGGCTGGCCAGGGAGAGGAATCTCGACTTTGGATTTGTATGTGGTGTCGCCCAAGGATTTGGCGCCACCCGGTATTCCTGTGCTTCCATCCGTGTTGGGCGCCTCCCCTCGCTCGTAGTGCATTATAGCCTGGTTGATAGATTCTTGGATCATGGAGGCGTCGGTAGCGAACTCGATGACCCCGGAGAACGGTGTGTTGGCTGAGTTTTTGCGAATGGCTTCAGCAACCTCGGCGGCGGCTCGTTCGGCGGTTTTCTGGTCAGCACCGTTTGATATCTCGGCGTAGGCGGCGTTCACTAGCACAGAAGTGGCTATTGCCGATATAACTACCTCAACAACAGCCGGTTTAGCATTTGATCTAGCGGCCGAATTGATGGCCCAAGCGGCGATCAGGCCGGCTTGTGTTGGCAAGGAAGTAATGGCAGCTCCGACGACGGCACTGGCGATTGCGGGGGCGATGGTTTCCGTTCCACGGGTGGTTGCGACACTCACGCCGGATGCCGTGAGGGCAGCGACTTGACCTGGAGCAGAGGTGGCGGCGGAGACTACAGCGGCTCGGGTTAAGATTTGTGAGAACGCTAATCGAGCTATGCCGTTTTTAGCGGCCATGGTTGTAGTGGCTACAACACCACCAACGACACTCGGAGCCAGATTAGGCGATTGGGTGAGGAGGGCTGAAACGACTTCTATAGCAACTCTCTGAGCCACGAAAGGTTCAGCACGCGTAATAATAAGAGCCGAAACAATATTTGAAATTTGCTGGATTTGCGCGGCATCCCCAGTAAGCAAGGAGAGCGTTGCGTCTGCCATGGCTTGCGGGTTGTTAACATCTACCCCTTGGAGAGCTTGCAGCGTGTTAATCAAGACATCCGGGCTACCTAGGGCGGC
>JBIPMC010000064.1:0-8253 GCA_044369345.1 Terrimicrobiaceae bacterium | reverse complement strand
CGGCACTACCTGCGCCCTGCTGGATGTCCGCACTCCTGCCGAACACGAGAAAATCCATGTGCCCGGAGTGCATTTGGTTCCGCTGGATAGCCTTGATCCCGAGGTACTTGCGTCAACCGATGGATTCGGGAAAGACAAGACGATCTATATCCTTTGCCACTCGGGCCCACGCGCCGAGCGCGCCGCCCGCAAGATGGAGGCCAAGGGCTTCCGCGATTGCGTGGTGGTGGAAGGCGGGACTTCGGCTTGGGCAGCGGCTGGGTTGCCGGTGAATCAAACCAACCGCCAAATACTCCCTCTCAACCAACAAATGCAACTCGTCGCCGGGACGATGGCCCTCGCCGGCGCGGTTCTCGCCTTCCTCGTGAATCCTGCGTGGGTGCTGCTCTCGGGCTTTGTGGGTCTCGGGTTGATCGTCGCGGGGGCAACGGGATTTTGCCCGATGGTCATCGTACTGGCCAAAATGCCCTGGAACCAAGGCTCGAAAAAAACTAACTGCTGCCCGGCTTGACCGGGGCATCAGGCGCGGAGCCTGAAAAACGCCTCCGCCGTGCGCGTGGTGGTGGTGGCGATTTCGTCGAGGGAAACTCCTCGGACTTCGGCGATTTTTTCGGCGCCTAGGCGGGTGTGGGCAGGCTCGCAGCGTTTGCCTCGATGCGGAACGGGAGCGAGGTAGGGGCAGTCCGTTTCGACCATGAAGGCATCGGCGGGAATGGAGGACACAACCTCGCGGACGGGCTCGGCGTTTTTGAAGGTAACGATTCCGGTGAAGGAAACGAGGTGGCCGAGCGCGAGGATTTCCCGTGCTTGCTCTGGCGTGTTGCCGAAGCAGTGGAATACTCCGCGCAGTTGGCCGGTGTAGTTTTTCAAAATCTCCAGCGTGTCGTCCCAAGCATCGCGCTGGTGAATGACGACATTCAGTCCGAGTTCGGCGGCGAGGTCGAGTTGGGCGGCGAAAGCCTCGGCCTGCGCAGCTTTGTAGGCGCCGTCGATGATCGCCGCCTCGGTGTCCTGCGGCATTTCGGCTTGGAGCGCGCTGATAGCTGGCGCGGAGGCGAGCTTTTCGGAAGGAAGGTGGTGGTAGTCGAGGCCGGTCTCGCCGATTGCGGCGACCTTTGGGTGGGAGGCGAGTTGGCGAATCTCCGCGAGCCAGTCGCCGTGCTCCTCATCGACATTCGTGGGATGCAGGCCAACGACGGCGTGGATATTTTCAAATCGTTCAGCGAGCGCCACGGCCCGGCGGCTGCTCTCGACGCCGGTGCCGATGGTAATGATGCGGGTGACACCGGCTGCGCGCGCGGCTTCGATGATCGCGGGAAGGTCGTTGGCAAAATCGGGGTAGTCCAGATGCGCGTGGGTATCGATAAGCATGGCCGGAGCTTGGCGCAATCAGGAGCTCGTGGCGAGCAGCGGATTGATCATGCGCGCGGGTGGAATTTTTTGATCACGGCCTTGAGACCGCTGTTTTCGACATGCGTGTAGATTTGCGTGGTCGAAATGTCGGCATGGCCGAGGAGTTCCTGAATGATTCGCAGATCGGCGCCACCGCCGAGCAGGTGCGTAGCGAAACTGTGCCGCATGAGGTGGGGGTAGACATTCATCTCGAGGCCGGCGCGGGCGGCGTATTGCTTGATGAGTTGCCGGATGCGCGGTGTGGTGAGCTTTTTTCCGCGGATCGAAAGGAAAATCTCGGCACCGGTTTTTTTAGTCACGAGTTCCGGGCGTTCCTGCTGGAGGTAGTCGCAGATGGCCTTGGCGGCGGGCTTGCCGACCGGGACGAGGCGGGTCTTGTTGCCCTTGCCGGTTACGCGGATGAATCCGGCGTCCAGGTCGATATTTTCGAGGCGGGCATTGCACAATTCCGAGACGCGCAGCCCGCTTGAGTAGAGCAACTCCATCATCGCGCGGTCGCGTCGGCCCAGCGGGTCGTTCGGTCCGATGCTCTCGAGCAGCTTTTGCACCTGCCCGGGACGGAGGGTTTCGGGAAGGTGTTTGTCGGGACGCGGCAGGACGAGTGTGGCGGCGGGGTTTTGAGGCCAGGAGCGGCGGGCCGTGAGAAAACGAAAGAAAATCCGGATCGCGACGGCATCGAGTCTCACGGACGATGTCTGCAAGCCGGAGCGTTTTCGAAATACCAGAAAATCGGTGATCTGCGTCTGCTCGGTGCCCTGCCAATCGCGGACGGGCGTGTTTTTTCCCAGCCAATCCAGAAAAACCTCAAGCGAGTATTGAACAAGAAGCTGGTATCGCTCGGAGAGGCCGCGCTCGGTGGCCAGATACATGAGGAATTCTTCGATGTCGGACTTCATCACCGCCGCAATTTTCCGCGGCCTCCCGAGCCATGGCGAATGATTTCGCCCGGTTTTTGCGTTGAGGATCGGGAAGTGATGCTCCATGGTCTCGGCTCAGTATGAAAACCCTCTCGATCGCATCAGCCATTCTCGTCGCCACGGCCTTGGCGGCTTTTTCCCAAACCCGACTCGCCCCGCTCCCGCCCGACGGATTTGTGACTCTCGAGCAAATCGTGCAGGAGTTTGCGAGCCAGCCTGATGACGCGCTCCAAAAATACAATGGCATGCGCATTTGTGTCTACGGCCGCGTGGGCAAAGTCGAGCAGTCCGATGACGACAACGCCGACCCTCTCGCCGTCTCGATGCAACTCCAAAACCAGACCACGCCTGATGTGAAGGCGTTTTTCGGACAAGAGGACTTTCCATCCGGCGTGGTGGATGTGGACGGCGAACAAAACAAAGCGACCGTTTACCACAGGGACTGGGCGGGCAACCTCTCGAATCAAAAATCGTTTATCGTGGGAGGTGAGAATGTCGCCATTCGCGGCACTTTCGACAACTTCGTGGTCGGCGACATCATTCTGAAAAACAGCTTCAAACTCTCCCCCGAAGCTCTCGCACAGAAGCTCTCCGAGCACGGCATCGCAACCGAGTAACTTGAGCGATTTCGTTTATCCGAAAAACTACGATGTCATCGTCATCGGGGCGGGCCACGCGGGCATCGAGGCAGCCATGGCGGCTTCGCGTCTTGGCTGCGAAACGCTCCTCCTGACCCAAAACGCCGACACCGTTGGCCAGATGTCCTGCAACCCCGCGATCGGCGGTTTGGCAAAAGGCCATATGGTCCGCGAGATCGACGCCCTCGGTGGCGCGATGGGCCTCAACGCCGACGCCACGGGCATCCAGTTCCGCATGCTCAACGCCACCAAAGGCCCGAGCGTCCGCGCCCCGCGCGCGCAGTGCGACAAGAAGGCCTACCAGTTTCGCATGAAGGCACTGCTCGAGCGCCAGCCCCGCATCGACATCAAGCAGGCGAATGCCACCCGGCTCGCCGTGGACGACTATGGCGTCGAAGGCGTGGAAACCAATTTGGGCCTGCGTTTCAACGCCCCGTCGGTGGTTGTCACCACCGGCACTTTCATGCGCGGCCTGCTCCATGTCGGGTTGCGCAACCAAGTCGGCGGCCGACTCGGCGACACCGTCTCGACTTTCAGCGATTGCCTGCGCGAAATCGGCTTCGAGGTCGCCCGCTTCAAGACCGGAACACCCTGCCGCCTGCTCGCCAAGAGCATCGATTTTTCAAAATGCGAACGCCAGCCCGGTGACACGCCTCCGCCGCTTTTCAGCTACCTCGCCGACACGATCCAGCGCGGTGAGGATGATGTCCACACGCTCAACGAATGGTGCAACGGTGAATTTCACGCCCGACAGATCGAGTGCTGGATCACCCACACCAACGAGAAGACCCACGAGATCATCCGCTCGAACCTCGACAAATCCCCGCTCTTCTCGGGAAAAATTGAAGGCGTCGGCCCGCGCTACTGCCCGAGCATCGAGGACAAGGTGGTCAAGTTTTCCGACAAGCCCCAGCATCAGCTCTTCCTTGAACCGGAGGGCCGCCACACGGATGAGATTTATGTGAATGGCATTTCGACGAGCCTGCCGTTCGAGGTCCAATACGCCTTCATCCGCAGCGTTGCCGGACTCGAAAATGCCGAAATCCTCCGACCCGGCTACGCGGTGGAATACGACTACTGCCCGCCCACACAACTCCACACCACGCTCGAAACAAAGCGCCTGCCGGGCCTCTATTTCGCGGGGCAAATCAACGGCACCTCAGGCTACGAGGAAGCCGCCGCCCAAGGCCTCGTCGCTGGCGCGAACGCCGCCTTGAAGCGCCTCGGCAAGCCACCGCTCGCCATCGCCCGTCACGAGGCCTACATCGGCGTGATGCTCGATGACCTCGTCACGCGCGGCACCCCCGAGCCGTATCGGATGTTCACCAGCCGCGCGGAATACCGCCTCCTCCTGCGCCAAGACAACGCCGACCTGCGCCTCACTGGCAAAGCCGTGGACCTCGGCCTTGTCGAAGGCGAACGGGCCTCGCGCTACGAAATAAAGAAAAACCAACTCACCGAGCTACGTGCCCGACTCGGGGAATTTCGCATCGATTCACTTCCGCTCGAGCGCTGGCTCAAACGCCCGGAAAATTCCTGCGACAAACTTCCCGCCGATATCCGATCGAAATTTCCCGACCCCGTCTGGGAGCAACTCGAGACCGATCTCAAATACGCGGGCTACATTCAGCGCCAGGAGGAGCAGATCGCCCGCACTGTCCGGCACGAAAACAAACCGATCCCCGAATGGGTGGATTTTGCCAAAATCAACGGACTCCGCATCGAAGCCGTCCAAACCCTCACCAAAGTCCGCCCCGAAACCCTCGGTCAGGCCGCGCGCTTGAGCGGAGTCACCCCCGCCGACATCGCACTCCTCGGGATCTGGATCGCGCGGGGCCTCGAAAAAACATCCAAACTATGAACCGCATCGACGAAAAATTCCAAACCCTCCGCGCCGCCAAAAAACCCGGCTTTATCGCCTACATCACTGCCGGAGACCCCGATCTGAAATCCACCCCCGCCCTCGTCGCCGCGCTTGAACAATCCGGCGCGGACATCGTCGAGCTCGGCATTCCATTTTCCGACCCCCTTGCCGACGGAGCCACCATCCAAGCCGCCGCCGGCCGCGCGCTCGCGGCGGGAGCAAGCGTTGCCGGCGTCCTTGAATCCATCCGCGAAATCCGCAAAACCTCCCAAATTCCCATTGTCCTCTTCACCTACCTGAATCCTATTTACATCTACGGCTATGATCGTTTCCACGCCGACGCCTCGGCTGCTGGAGCTGATGGACTCCTGATTCTCGACCTCCCGCCCGACGAAGCCGCGCGCAACGCGGAGTTGATGAAATCCCACGGTCTTCTTTCAATCCGCCTCATCGCACCCACGACTCCACCCGAGCGCATGGAACTCATTGCCAAATCAGCCGAGGGTTTTATCTACTATGTATCCCGCGAAGGGGTTACAGGCGAGCAATCCAGCCTCTCCACCGGCATCGCCGCCCAAGTCGCTGAGATCAAGAAACACACCGCGCTCCCTGTGGCCGTGGGTTTCGGAATTTCAACACCCGACCAAGCTGCCGAGGTCGCCCGCGAGTCGGACGCCGTGGTGGTCGGCAGCGCGATCGTGCGCCGCATCGGCGAACACGGCGCCGCCCAAAACCTCCCAGAAAAAATCGCGGCTTTCGTGAAGCCCATCGCCAAGGCGATTCGCGCCTCTTAGACCAATTGGTGGCTCTCCGGTTGCATCACAACCTCACTCAGCACCAGGTGTGGCGGGGCGTCGATGGCTTGCTGAATCAGATCGGCGGCAGTTGAGACAGGGATCATTTTGTCGCGCTGGACGGCCATTGGGATTTTGTCCCAAAAAGGCGTGTCCACGCCGCCGAGGTGGTAGAGGCAAAACCTCACGCCCGAGCGCTGATATTCCTGCGCGAAGCATTTCACCATGCCAGTGACAGCATATTTGCTAGCGACATAGGCCGAGGCGTTTCTCATCGGAGCCTTGCCGAGGATGCCGGGGATCGTAATGAACAGCCCCTTTTTCGCGGCGGCCATCACCTTGCAGGCTTCACGCATGAGGAGAAATGTCGCGCGGGTGTTGGTATTCATCACATGAGTGAACTCGGCATCGGTCGTTTCGGCGGCAGGCTTGATCAACCCCACTCCGGCGGCGTGGATGACCACATCGATCGAGCCGAGGTTTTCCAGCGCGGTGGCGACAATTTTTTCGGCGGAGCCCGGCGCTGTGAGATCGGCGGCGAGATGAGCGCCGCTGCCCAGGGCGGCGAGCTTTTCCTCCGAGCGTCCGGTGAGAAAAATATTGTCGCCTTTGGTCAAGAGTCGTTGCGCGAGTTCGGCACCGATTCCACTCGAGGCACCAGTAATAAGAATATTTGCCATGCCCTCTCTACGAACGCTGTGCCGGGCGGGTTGTCAAAATCGCACCTTGCACCGGCCCGGATCGGGTTTAGTTTTTCAGCCGATGGCGGACGGTCGCTCTGTTTGTGCCGTGAGGCGCGGTGGAGAGGAAAGTCCGGACACCACAAGGCAGCATGCCGCGTAGAATGCGCGGGAGGCCGGAGCGAAAGCCCTGGGCGACGGACAGTGTCACAGAGAACAAACCGCCTGCTGGCGCAAGCCGGCGGGTAAGGGTGAAAAGGCGGGGTAAAAGCCCACCGCCCCGAGCGCAAGCGAGGGGGCACGAAAAACCCCATGCGGTGCAAGACAGAACAGGAAGGACCGGGTCGCCTGCCCGATCTCCGCGCAAGCGGCGAACCTTCCGGGTATTGGTTGCCGTTCCGCAAGGAACCGACGCTGGCGCGCGAGCCCCGGCGGCGAGACAAATGACCGTCCAGACCCTCGGCGCGAGCCGGGTGTTGGACAGAATCCGGCTTACAGCCATCAATCAGCGGGGGCGCTTCGGCATCGGGGCGCCCCCGGCCTTTTTTCGTGGCTTGTGAATTTTCAAAAGCCGAATAAAAATATCCTGCACTTGATTTGTTGACACACAACAAGCCAGCATCCCCCCAAAATTCCACTCATTGAAAAGTAATACACCACACCTTTCGACCTGCTCAGACACCGGCTTGACCAACTCCGGCCGCGCTTCGATTCTTTCCCGGAGGTTCAAACCATGAGCACCGAGGCAGAGCGCCAATTCATCGGCAACGGCCGATACGCCTTGGACCAAATGCTTGGAAAAGGAGGAGCCGGCGAGGTGTTTCTCGCTTACGATACCTCTTTGAACCGCTGGGTGGCGATCAAGCGCATTCCCGCCACGGATTCCGACCTTTTTCAGGAGGCAACCGTGCTGGCGAGCTTCCAGCACCCGAATATCGTCACCGTCCATGATGTGATTCTCGAGGGCGGCGAGATGTTGCTCGTGATGGAATTTGTGCAGGGGCAGACGCTCGAGGAACTTGCTGAGCCGATGACTGAGGACACTTTCCGGGATTTCGCTGTGCAGTGTCTGGAGGGCCTCGGCGCCGCTCATGAAAAAAGCATCGTCCACCGCGATATCAAACCCGGAAATATCATGTTCGCGCCGGTATCGTCGGGCGGCTACCGAGCCAAGATTCTCGATTTCGGGCAGTCACGCTTGATGGCGGCTCCCTGTTTGCAAACCATGGATCAAAGCGGCGCGGTGGTCGGCTCGGTTTACATGATGTCGCCCGAGCAGTTGAATCACGAGGAGCTGGATTTGCGCACGGATTTCTACTCGCTCGGCTGTGTCTTTTACCAATCCCTTACGCTGCAACGACCCTTCACTGGGGACAATGTGGCCCATGTGCTAACCGCGCATTTGCAACATCGCTTCCAACCGCTTTCTTCTCTGCGGCCCGACCTGCCTAGACCTCTGACCGCATGGGTCGAGCGCCTTTTTGCACTGGATAGAAATGATCGTCCATCGAATGCCCTAGAAGCCCTGCGCGCCCTGAAAGCCAGCCTGAGCGCCTCGAGCGCCATCAAGATCGCAACCACCGCGACCAAGGTTGTGAGGGTGATCGCCGCCCCGCTTTTGAAGCCAGCGCCCGAGGTGGATCTTGCCGCAGCCACAGCCCGAGTGGCCTTGCCGATTCCCGTTCCCGTTTCCACTTCGATGTCCTTGACGCCAGCGTCTCGTAAATCATTTGCGGCTAAGCCCTTGCACGCTTCGTCTCCGGCTTCTGTTTCCGTATCGCGAGTCACCGAGCGAATGCCTGTGGTTGCAGCGGTTACCGCGCCAGCCTCCTTGCCGATTCGCGTGGCGGCGGCTCCTGCCGTTCAACCCGTCCCCGTGGTGGCGGCGGCTCCTGCCGTTCAACCCGTCTCCGTGGTGGCGGCGGCTCCTGCCGTTCAACCCGTCGC
>JBIPMC010000063.1:0-8257 GCA_044369345.1 Terrimicrobiaceae bacterium | reverse complement strand
CTGCCCTGGCGGCCCAACGGCTTGGTATCTCTTCAACGACATGCACAGCGTGAAAAAGGGTGAATTCATCACGCCCGCGCACAACCACCGCATCGGTGTGAGCTACGATGCCACCCAGGTCCCTGTGGCCAACATCGAGACCGGCCCGGGCTTTTTTTGCTACGGCCAATGGCGGCCGAATATCCCGCCGGAAAGCTCCGAGGCGATCGCGATGATGATGACCGCGCGCGGCGGAAACCTCCTCGGCTACTATATGTATCATGGGGGCACGCAATTCGTCGGCAAGCGCGGCAATACCGGCCTCATGGCGTTCAGCTATGATTTTCAGGGTGCTTTGCGAGAGTTTGGGCAGACGAGCCCGATCTACGACTACCTCAAACCCGCGAATTTCTTCCTCGAGGATTTTCCGGAGTTGCTAGCGCCAACGGTCGTCGCGCTGCCGGCGAATCCGGTGGCGGACAAAGCCAACACCACCGACCTGCGCTACGGAGCGCGCGTCAACGGCGAGAGCGGCTTCCTGTTTTTGAATAACTACCAGGACCGCGTGAAAATGACGGAGAAGAAGGGCCTCAACATCAACCTCGCCTTCAAAGGAAAAACCCTGCGGATCCCCGAAAAAGGCGGCTTCGATCTCAAGCCAAACCAGTTCGCCGTCTTGCCGTTCAACCTGAACTTGCAAGGCGCGAAGCTCGATTACGCGCTCGCCCAACTCTACACCCGCACGAAGACCGACGACGGCAGGGCGGTCTTCGTTTTCTTCGTGCCCGAGGGCATGGACGGGCACTTTGTGTTCGACAGCGACTCGATTGCCGAACTCACAGCGAAGTCCGCGACCGTGACGAAAGAAGGCAACCGCACCACCGTGGCCGTCCAACCTGGGACTGATTGTGTGATGCAGGTGATATCCAAAACCGGCGGGCAATGCGAAATCCTCACCCTCACCCGCCAGCAGGCTCTGCGCCTCACGCGTCAGGACATCTTCGGCCGCCAGCGCCTTGTGCTCTCGGACAGTGATGTGCTTTCGGCGGAAGGCAAATTGCGCGTTTCAAACAGCGGCCACATGAAGCTCGACTTCGCGGTGTTCCCTGCGCCGAAGGGCAAGCTCGCCACCAACGCCGGGGCCTTCGCCAACGCCGAGGGAGTCAGCGACGGCGTCTTCCGCCGCTACACGATCCAAGTCCCGGAGGTGAAGCCGGACATCACCTTTGAAGGCATCGGTAGCAACGAGGTGAAAGTCACCGCCGGCCCGAAAGCCTTCGATGGAGCGCACGATGTGTTCCTCGAAGTCATCTACATGGGCAATGTGGCCCAACTCAAACAGGACGGCGCCTTGCTGGCCGAAAACCTCTTCAACCGCACCCCGTGGAAGATCGGCCTGAACCGCTTTCGCGAGAAACTCTCCAAGGCACCTCTTGAGATGAACATCTCGCCGTTCGCGCCAATCGTTGAAGTGGTGGACAACCTCCAGGTGAATTCCGGTGGCGTAAAGATGGAACTCCCCAAGAGCGCCATGCTCGTCGGTAACTTCCAAGTGACCGCCCCGCCCGCCGACGGCAAAGAGAAAGGCTTCGTCTCCTCGATCTCCGTCCTACCCGAATACGCCGCTTGGGTTGAAACTGAAGCCGCATCCAATCGCTGATCCCAACTTCTTGAAAAAAACAAAACCACTCCTTCTCGCAGCGTCACTTCTTTTGTCCTTGGTTACACTCCATGCAGAAAATGCCTCGCCAGCGCCCGCTGTTTCCCAAGAGCGGGTGCAGCAGGAAAACGCCACCGCCAAACCTCTCCGCATCCTTTGCGTGGGTGATTCCATTACGGCCGGTTACACGGATAACCCGACTTGGGATGTGCCTTTTGAATTTGGTTACCGCCAAGGACTCTTCGAGCGCCTCCAAAAAGCAGGATACCAATTCCAATTTGTCGGGGATTCGCCGGAGCCATGGGATGGACGGTTTGGTCTTCCGAAAAACTCGCCCACGCCGGATTTGAGAGCCGTCGGCCAAGACCGCCACGAGGGCCATGGGGGATGGAATACCGCACAAGTTTTGCAACACATCGACCAGTGGATTGCAAAAAGCCAACCCGACATCGTCCTCCTGATGATCGGAATCAACGACGCAGGCAGGGCTCCGGCGGCCGAAAACCTCAAGGGCATCGTGGAAAAGATCGTTGCGGCCCGTCCGCAGGCGCATGTGGTGGTGGCCCAAATCACCCCTCGATTGGAATTCACTCAAAGCATCGCGGACTACAACACCGCCATCCGCACCACGCTGGTGCCGGAATTCCAGCGCCGGGGAGGCAAGGTCTCCACGGTCGATCAATACCGGAACATGCTGAAACCCGACGGCACGATCGCCCCCGGGCTCTTTTCAAACAAAATCAACCACCCCAACGCCACCGCCTACGACCGCATGGCTCAAACTTGGTTCGAGGCGATCCAGACCATTTTTCCTTCCGTTCAAGAATAACCAGCACTTCCGCGCCAAGATATGAAATCCAAAACCTCGATCCTCCTCTCCCTTGCCCTTCCGCTGTGCGGCGTTCTCCACGCCGCCGAACTGCTTGAGCAGCAATTCCAAAACCCACCCGAGGAGACCAAGCCGTGGTGTTATTGGTATTGGTATAAATCCGACATCACCCTCGACGGGATCACGAAAGATCTCGAGGCGATGAAAAAGGCGGGCGTCCGCCTCGCGATGATCGGCAATATCGACTACGGTGGCCACCCGCCGGGGCCGGTCAAAATGTTCACGCCCGAGTGGAAGGCCGCGACGAAGCATGCGATGGCCGAGGGCGCACGGCTGGGAGTCGACATCTACATGTTCAACTCGCCGGGCTGGAGCCAGTCGGGCGGCCCTTGGATCAAGCCCGAGCAATCCATGCGCCGGGTGATCTGGAACGAGGTTCCCGGGAAGGGTGGGGCATTCTCCGTGAAGGTCCGCAATGCGCCGCAGGACATCGCCGTGGTCGCGGTGCCGAGGAAAAAATCGGTGTCGGTTCCGGGGGTGATCCCGCCAGGTCAGAAGGATGCCGTTTCCTTCTCGAAGTCCTCGTGGATTTGGCATCCGGCCGAGGACGGTGCGGTCAGCGCGCCGGCGGGAACGAAGTATTTCAAAAAGGTCTTCCAAGCTGATCCAGCCACGCTCGAAACGGCAAAGCTGCTGGTCACGGCCGACAATGCCTTTGTGGCGTGGGTCAATGGCAAGGAGGTGGCGAAGGGCGCGGATTGGAAGACGCCGCAGGAGATTTCCATCACTCCCCATCTTAAAAGCGGCGAGAATGTCCTAGCAGTCGCCGTGACGAATCCTGAAGTCAGTCCGTCTGGTTTGGTTGCTGCCTTGATGATGGATGCGAAGGACGGCAAACAGGAGTTGATCCCGACTGATGCCTCGTGGTTGGTGGGTTCTACTGAGGTCGAGGGATGGCGTGAAAATGGCGCGACTCCGGAGGGTTGGCAGCCTGCCCGAGTACTGGGCGCGGTGTCCATGAGCCCTTGGCGCCTCTCGGGCGAAGCCAAGTCGCTGGGCAAGATCATCCGATTCGAGCATAGCGAGCCATTTACGGCCCGGGGTCTCACGCTCGTGCCAAAAGCCCCGAACTGGGCAGTGAACCAAAGAATGTCAAACGCTGTCATGGTTGAGGGAAAACTTTACGCTGTGGATGAAAAGGGCACCCGCACTTTGGTTTCGGAGATCAAGGCGGTGGGATCGAATCCATTCACCGATTTTCTTCCACTGGAACCTGAGACCTACAGTTTCAAAGACACAACGGCGAAGGTCTTCGAATTCGAGGGGACGCCCACGGCAGGTGTGGCGGAATTGACCCTTGGCTCCGAGCCGCTTGTCGCCAAGGTGGTGGAAAAACAACTCGGCCGCATGCATGCCACGCCGAGCCCGACATGGGACTCCTACATTTTTCCAGAAACCGAGCAACCGGCCGACTCCTCGGCGGTGGTGCGCCGCTCGGAGATTTTGAATCTCACCGACAAGCTCGATGCCAACGGCGTTCTCAACTGCGAATTGCCGCCGGGGGATTGGAGCATCCTCTACTTCGGCATGGTGACCACCGGAAAACGAAATTATCCCGCGCCGCCTGAAGGATCCGGCCTCGAGTGCGACAAGATGAGCAAGGAGCACATCCGCTTTAATTTTCAGTCGATGTTCAACGGATTGTTCGCAGAAATGACGCCCGAGGAGCGCAAGGGATTCAAGGGTGTGACCATCGACAGCTACGAGGTCGGATCGCAAAACTGGACCGACGGGTTCGACAAAACCTTCGCTGGGCGGATTGGCTACGACCCCATCCCGATGCTCCCCGTGCTGACCGGCCGAGTGGTCGAGAGCGCGAAGGATTCGGATGGATTTTTATCGGACCTGCGCCGAACGGTGTCCGAACTTGTTGTGGAAAATTATGTCGGCGGCCTGCGCGAGATCGCCCGTGAACATGGACTCCGCCTCTGGTGCGAGAACTACGGGCACTGGGGTTTCCCGAGCGAATTCCTCTCCTATGGAGGCTACGCCGACCAGATTGGCGGCGAGTTCTGGAGCGGGGGGCTGAATCTTGGCTCCATCGAGAGCCGGGCGGCGAGTTCCGCTGCGCACATCTACGGCAAGCAAACCGTCTTTGCCGAGGCCTTCACCAGCTTCAATGACTTCAGCAAGCATCCGTATGTGATCAAAAGGCGCGGCGAGGAGTTGTTCTGCGAAGGCATCAACCACTTCGTCCTGCATGTGAGCGGACACCAGCCGCGCGATGGCGTTCCCGGGCTGAATGTTTTTGGAACGGCTTTCCACCGCAATACGCCGTGGTTCGCTCACAGCCGCGCTTGGACCCGCTACCTGCAACGCTGCCACCTCATGCTCCGCCAAGGCGAACCGGTCGCGGACACCGCTGTTTACATCGGCGACTTCGCACCGCAGATGACTGGGCCCGCCAACCCCGTTCCGCCGGGATACGATTACGATTACATCAACTCCGATGTCCTCCTGAAGCGCGCCCGTGTTGAGAACGGCGAGTTGGTCGTGCCCGATGAAAAAGACCCTTCGCGCATCTCGACCCGCTACAAAATGGTGGCGATGCCCACGGAGCCCGCCGCGCAACAAATGCGCCCGCAGGTCCGCGCCCGCATCGAGGAGTTGAAAAAACAAGGCGCGCTCTTTGTCGATGGCGTTCCCGTCACCGCACAGACGATGCAGAGTCTGAAAATCGCGCCGCTCGTTTCCAAGGAAAGCGGCCCGCTCCGATGGAAGGCGCGCCGCCTCGACGACGGCATGTTGTTTTTCCTCTCGAACTTCACCAAGCCCGGAGCGTTCGAAGTCACGCTCCGCTCGAAGGGTAAAGCGCCCGAGCTTTTCAATCCGGTAACCGGCGAGACACGCAAGATGGCGAGGTTTTGGCCGGACGGGGAGGGGACGCGCGTGGCGTTCCATGTGAGCGACCCGGCGGATTCGTTCTTTGTCGTCTTCCGCGACCCGCTCCCGGCGGGTGGCTTGGTCGTGAAATCCGAGCGCGACGGCCAGCCCGTCTCCGCCGCCGAGTTGGATCTCTTTTTCGACAAGGACGGCCAACTCATCGGCGAAGCCGCGAAACCCGGCAACTACACGGTCTCGATGTCCACCGGCGCACAGAAAAAAGCCGTCATCGCGCCCGCCTGCGAACCGCTCGTGATCAATGGTGGTTGGACCAATGTGCCCGGCCAAGAAGCCGCGAACACGCTCACGCAGGAGGTGGTTTTTAACCTGCCCGAAACCCTCGCCAAAGCCGGCGCGCTGAAGCTCGACCTCGGCCAAGTGAATGTAATGGCGACGGCGACCTTGAACGGAAAGGAATTCGAAACGCTCTGGATGCCGCCGTTTGAACTCGATGTGGCGAAGGCCCTGAAGACCGGCCAAAACCGCCTGCGCCTCCAAGTCGTCTCCACCTCGCCGACCGCGCCCTCCTTTGGACCCGAAGTCCGGCTCGCGCCGATTTTGAGGGCAACCTTCAAATAAAACCACCCATGAATAACACAACAGCAACCACCAAGACCAAAACCTCCCCCGCGCCCTTGCGCGTTGGCCTTTTTGGAATCGGTCTCGACACTTACTGGCCACAGTTCGCGGGGCTCAAGGAACGCCTCGAAGGCTATCTCTCGCAAGTCGCCGGCAAGGTCGCCAAGGACGGCGTCGAAATCTGCAACGCCGGCTTGGTGGACTCGCCGGAGCGCGCCGTGGAGGCCGGAAGTTACTTCCGCCGCTCGGAGGTGGACATCGTTTTCCTGCATGTCACCACCTACGCGCTGTCCTCCACCGTTCTGCCCGTGATGCAACGCGCCAAGGTTCCTGTGGTGATCATGAATCTCCAACCAGGGGAGGCCATCGATTACTCCGCTTTCAACAACCTCGGCGACCGCACGAAGATGACCGGCGACTGGCTCGCCTGGTGCGCCGCCTGTCCCGTTCCTGAAATCGCCAATGCCTTCAAGCGCGCGGGCATCGATTTTCACCAAGTCACCGGCACGCTGATCGATGGCGATCCTGTTTGGCGCGAGGTCGAGGAATGGATCGAAGCCGCCCGCGTGGCCCACACGATGGCGAACAACCGCCTCGGTCTGCTCGGCCATTACTACAACGGCATGCTGGACATCTACACCGACCTTACCGCCCAACTCGCGTGCTTCGGCGGCCACATGGAAATCCTCGAGGTCGAGGAACTCGCCGCCATCCGCCGCGACATTTCCCAAGCGTCGGTCGATGCCAAACTCGCCGAATTCCGCAGCGCCTTCGATATCCAACCCGATGTGTCCGAAGTCGAACTCCTCCGCGCCGCCGGCACCGCAGTGGCGCTCGATCAACTCGTCGAGCGGCACCGCCTAGGCTCGATGGCCTACTACTACATGGGCACCGGATCAGACGAGAACGAGGATGTCATGACCTCGGTAATTCTCGGAAACTCTCTACTCACCGGCCGGGGCGTTCCTGTCGCTGGCGAATACGAGGTGAAAAACGCACAGGCCATGAAAATCATGGACACCTTCGGCGTCGGCGGATCTTTCACCGAATACTATGCCGCCGACTTCCGCGAGGATGTCGTCCTGCTCGGCCACGACGGCCCCGGCCACATCAAGATCGCCTCGAGCAAAACCAAGGTCCGCCCGCTTGATGTTTACCACGGCAAGGTCGGCCGCGGCCTCTCCGTCGAAATGAGCGTCCAGCACGGCCCGGTGACCCTCCTCTCGGTAATCGAGGGAGCGAACGGTCGTCCCGAATTTCTCGTCGCCGAGGGCGAATCGGTCCCCGGACCGATCCTGCAAATCGGAAACACCAACAGCCGCTACAAATTTCCCATCGGTGCGCGCGGTTTCATGGAGCAATGGAACGCCCACGGCCCCGCCCACCACTGTGCCATCGGCGTCGGCCACATCTCGGGAAAACTTAAAAAACTCGCTGCTCTCCTCGGAATCGAAATGCAAACTGTCTGCTAAAGAAACTCATGAAAAAAATTCTCACTATCGTCGCGGCGTCATTGTTGATGCCAATAACTGCCATTTACTCGGTTGAGGTCCAGAGCCTCCGCTGCGAATTCCGCAACGACCCGCTGGCGATCGATGCCGCGAAGCCGGGGCTGAGTTGGAAGATTTCGTCGGATAGCGATGAGCGTGGAGTGAAGCAGACGGCCTGCCAAATCCTCGTGGCCTCCACGCCGGAAATCCTCGCCAAGGATCAGGGCGATCTCTGGGACAGCGGCAAGGTGGCTTCGGACGAGAGCGTCCACATCGATTATCAGGGAAAACCCCTTGCTTCGGGAATGCTTTGCCACTGGAAAGTGAAGGCGTGGACGACTAACGCTGACGGCGAGGAGGAGGCCACGGAATGGAGCGCGCCGGCTTTTTGGCGAATGGGAGTCCTCCAGGCGACGGACTGGCGTGGGAAGTGGATCAGCCACGATGACGAAAACCTGAACATCGCGCCGTGGATGAGGAAGACATTCGACCTGCCCGCCGCCCCATCGCAGGCTTTCGTGACCGTCAACATCGCTGGTTACGCGGAGCTTTACATCAATGGCCAAAAAGTCGGCGCCGATGTGCTCACGCCGGCGGTTTCCGACAACACGAAGCAGGTTTTTTACAACACCTACGATGTCACCAAGCTCCTCAAGCCCGGCCGCAATACCATCGGCCACTGGCTCGGGCGCGGAATGGCGACCCGGACGGAAACTATTACTCAAAGCGTTAAACCTGCCCTGCCGCATGTGCGCGCGCAGATCGAGGCGGAAATCG